>CAZAPN010000033.1:0-2680 GCA_964487145.1 uncultured Planctomycetales bacterium
TATATGGACGATATTTTAAAGTTTCTTGATAAACATCCGGGGTTAAGAAATCTCAACGCTCATTTGGTTCGCAACGCGGGTTTCATCAGTTCTTTGGAGAAACAAGGGTTCTCAGAAAAAGAAAAAAATGAAATCATTAACAACGTGATTCATAAAAGGAAAATCCATGAAATTTAATAAATCTTTGAAATCTTATGAGAAGGCCATTGAACTCATCCCCTTGGCAACGCAAACTTTTAGCAAAGGGCCCCAACAGTATCCTCTGGGAGTGGCCCCTGTCTTCTTATCGAAAGGCAAGGGAAGTCATGTTTGGGATTTGGACGGCAATGAATTTATTGATTATCCGATGGGATTAGGGGCGGTCATTCTGGGGCATGGATATCCTGCCGTCAATCGGGCGATTGAAAAGCAATTGAAGCAAAGTGTTGTTCATTCTCTGCCGCATATCTTGGAATATGAATTGTCCAAGATGTTGGTTGACCTTATTCCTTGTGCCGAGATGGTGCGTTTTGGGAAAAATGGATCGGATGCCACCGCTGGTGCTGTGCGCGCGGCACGCGCATTGACGAACAGAGAAAAAATTGCTTGTTGCGGATACCACGGTTGGCAGGATTGGTTTATCGGAACAACGACTCGTAGCCAAGGGGTCCCACTGTCTGTCAAGAATTTGACTTTGACATTCAATTATAATGATATCGCAAGTTTAGAAAAGATTTTTGCGGAAAATCCTCAGCAAATCGCGGCCGTTATTTTAGAGCCGGTGGGGGTGGTAGAGCCGCAAAGCCAATTTTTAGAAAAAGTCAAAGACCTTACCCACCGAAACGGGGCTTTATTGATTTTTGATGAAATCGTGACAGGCTTTCGTATGGACATGGGAGGGGCCCAGAAATATTATCATGTTGTTCCGGATTTGGCCTGCTTTGGAAAAGCCATGGGCAACGGTATGCCGATTTCTTGTGTCGTCGGGAAAAAGGATATTATGAAAGTTTTTGACGATATTTTTTATTCGTTTACTTTCGGTGGCGAATGCTTATCGTTGGCCGCGAGTATCGCAACGATTCAGGAAATGAAAAAGAAAAGGGCTTTAAAGAAGATGTGGTCTTTGGGAAAAATCCTCAAAGACGGTTATAACAAACTGGTTGCGGACTTAGGACTTCAAGAACTGTCTGAATGCATTGGCTTTCCTGTCCATTCGGTGATTCTTTTTAAGGAATCAGCCGGTGTCAATTCGCTTCATTTGCGCACCTTATTTCAGCAAGAGGCCATTCAAAGAGGTATTTTGGCGATTGGTGTTCATAACATTTGTTATTCTCACACGGAGTCTGATATTCAAAAAACATTGAAGGCCTACCAGGAAACGCTTGGGATTATCAAAAAGGCTGTTTCCGAGGGGGATTTGATGAAATATATCAAGGGAAAAATTGTTCAGCCGGTTTTTCGAAAACCTTAAAAGATTCCTGGGATGAATCAAGGAGAACGTGAGATGATTAAAGGAAAGATATGTAATTTGAGGCCCATCCTCCCCAAAGATTTGGAACTGATCCGTCAATGGCGGCTTTCGGAATTTGTTGAGTCGAAATTCCCGTCATGGGATATCATTACGCCTTTTAGCCAGGAACAATGGTATGAAAAAGTCGTTCACGCGGAAAGTAACCGCTATTTTTTGATTGAGGATGTCAAGGAAACGCCGGCCGGCGTTATTTATTTGATTCAGATTGACCGACGGAATCGTCATGCCGAATTCGGTTACTACATCGGAGAGCCGGCCGCATTGAACTCTGGAATTTCGCTTGAGGCCGAGTATCTGATGTTGGATTACGCGTTCAATTATGAACACTTAAAAAAAGTTTGGTGTGAAACCATGGCTTTTAATACGCATGTTTTAAAAATCCATGAACGTTTCGGATTCCAAAAAGACGGAGTCTTGCGCAGTCATGCGTTTCGTCAGGGATCTTATCAGGATTTAATTCTTCAGAGCATTTTAGACGATGAATTTAAGGCAAATCAAAACGCCATTGGAATCATAATCAAAGGATTGGCAGAACGATGAAAATCCATCACGTCGGGTTAGCGGTCAAAAGTCTTTCGGAAGGCTGTGCGTATTTGGAAAATCTTGGAGCCAAGGTTATTTCTTCTCCTTGTCAGGATGACCAGCAGAAGGCGAAAGTGCAGTTTGTTAATTTAGGCGGTTTAGTTTTGGAATTGATTGAGCCAATATCACCGGATTCTCCTGTCATGAATTCCGTAAAAACGAATCGGCGTTTGTATCATTTATGCTATGAAGTCGAAAATTTTGATGAAGTGGTGTCGGCCTGGCAAAAAAAAGAATGCGTGATGGTCTCAAACCCCAAACCGGCCGAAGCATTTCAAGGGAAGCGGGTCGCCTTTTTCTTGACCCGCCAAGGGGATCTTTTTGAATTTTTGGAGGCGTAGTGACCTTTTTTATTAAGGTTGCTAAGGTGGTCAATTTTTCGTTTTGTTTCTATAAAATTTTTATTAATGGTTGGATAAAACTCAATAATGAAAATCCATTTTGAATCTTCTTATAATCCGTCGTACCTTGCCCAAGCGTTGGGCAAATCTTATTCATCCGCGACTGTTCCGTTGATCGTCTCCGACGGCGGTTTTAATCAGGTCAACGAATCGATTTTATCAAACGTCTCAAAACTCTATTCTGAAA
>CAZAPN010000033.1:2690-12902 GCA_964487145.1 uncultured Planctomycetales bacterium
CCCGATATCGTTGTTGTATTGATCCATCCTGAATTTTTAGAATCTTTTCGTTTGATACAAAAGCCTTTTCAAACCCATCGTGAGAAAATGGAAGAAGCAATGAAAAGTGATCTTTCTCATCTTCAGATGCTTTTAACCAAGGTGACGGATCAATTGCCGCAAACGCAGGTGATCATCAACACTTTAGCCGCGAAGCCCTTGAATATTTTGGGTCCTTTGGATCGGAATTCTTCCGAATACATATTTTCTGAGGCTTATGAGATGTTTAATTTAAAACTCTCGTCACTCGTTCGTCAGATTAAACGATGCCTCGTTTTTGATCTTGATCGGATTGTGCGGATGAATGGCTGGAATGTCCTTTTTGATGTCCGGATGGATTATTTGACAAAATCCCCTTTTAGCGGTGAGGGGCTTAAAATTGTCGCTGAGGAATTGGGACATCTTTTGAAAACGATGACGAGCCCTTCCAAAAAATGTATTGTTTTGGATTTGGATAATACTCTGTGGGGTGGAGTTGTCGGAGAAGAAGGGATGAAGGGAATTGTTTTAAATGATGACGGTCCCGGCAAAGCTTATTATGATTTTCAACAGGAATTAAAAAATCTTTCGCAACGGGGAATTTTGCTGGCAATCGCCAGCAAAAATAATTTTGATGATGCTTTAGAAATCATCGATTCGCATCCCAAGATGGTCCTTCGTAAAAAAGATTTTGCGGCGATGCGAATCAACTGGACCGACAAAGCCGCTAACATCGCTTCAATCGCCCAAGAATTGAATCTTGGGTTGAATTCATTCCTATATATTGACGATAGCGCACAGGAACGCAGTTGGATTTCGCAGGCATTACCTGAAGTCGAGGTTGTTGAGTTGCCTGGCGATCCCGCGTGTTTTACCGAAGCTCTTTGTAAAGTTGCTTCCCTTGATACGCTTCACGTAACCGTCGAAGACAAAAAACGAAGTAAAGATTATCAACAAGCGAGCGAGCGTCAGCAGTCCCAAAAATTATATGCCACCTATGAAGAGTATTTAGACTCTTTGCAAATGGAGGCTATCATCAAAGCTGTTGATGATGAAACGCTTCCTCGGATTGTTCAGCTGATTAATAAAACAAATCAGTTCAACTTGACGACGTTACGACGATCGGAAGCTGAAATAAATAGGATGATGAAGGATCGGCAATATCAAATCCTCCATTTGTCGGTGAAAGATCGTTTCGGCGACTACGGGATTGTGGGGGTGGCGATTGTAAAGAAAAATGATATCGCCCTGATTGATACATTTTTATTGAGTTGCCGGGTTTTATCAAGGGGGGCTGAAACAGCGTTTTTAGCAGGGATTGTTAAGTTTGTCAGGGAAGAATGGGAGTGTTCCGGGCTTGAAGGGCAGTATGTGCCAACCGCCAAAAACAGTCAGACCGCGGACTTTTATCCTCAGCATGGATTTGAGTGTGTGACCTCAGAGGAAAACCGGAAAATTTACCGTCGAAAAAGTCTGGAGATGAATTATCCACGTCATATCGGTTGTCAGGCCTTGTTCAAAAAGAAGGAGTCATTATGACAGATCGTTTGGTCAAAATTGTTGCTGAACATTTTTCAATTGACCCCCAAGTCCTTACCATGGCTTCCGGCCCGGCAAAAGGAGACATTGCTTCGTGGGATTCGTTCAGCCACATTACGCTTATTTTGGAAATAGAGAAACAGTTTCAAGTGAAGTTTAAGGCCGAAGAGATTCCTCAGTTGACATCCGTTGGGAAAATCAATGAGGCCTTAGGGCGCTTCCAAGGAAACGGATGATGATTTTGACCGCTCATCAGCCTGTGTATCTGCCCTGGTTGGGGTTATTTCATAAAATTGCCCTCGCGGACCATTTTGTTTATTTTGATGACGTTCAGTATCAGACGCGGGATTGGAATAACCGTAATAAAATTAAGACAGCCAGCGGAGACATTTGGCTGACCGTTCCGGTCTTGAGCAAAAACCACTTCGAGACGAAAGTGAAAGACGTCTTGATTAACAATGACATCCCTTGGCGGCGAAAACATTTTAATTCCATCACCTTGGCTTACCGCAAAGCCCGGTATTTCGACAAGTATATCGGATTTTTTGAGGAGGTTTACGCGAGGGATTGGGAAAAACTTTCTGATTTGAATGAATATATGCTGAAAAGTTTCTTAACGATGTTGAACATTCAGGTGAATTATTCCCGGCTTTCGGATAATTCGTTCTCGTCGAGAAAGTCTGATCTGGTTTTAGATATGTGCCGAAAGTTGAAAGCCGACCTTTATATTTTTGGAGCGCTTGGCAAAGATTATGCCGATCGGGAATCTTTTCAGAAGGCCGGTATTGAGGTCTATTTTCAGGACTATCAACATCCGGTTTATGAGCAGTTGCATGGCGAATTTATCCCCAACATGTCTATTGTTGATCTCCTTTTTAACCACGGAGACAAAAGTCTTGAGATTTTGCAGGCTAATAATCTTTCACGCGAAGATTTACTTAAAACTATTTCAAGGAATCCAAATAATGAAAAAAATTAAAATCGGGAAAAAATTTATCAGCCCAGACCATCCCTGTTATGTCATCGCGGAAATCGGTAATAATCATGATGGCCAACTCCTGAACGCTAAAAAATTGATTAAAGCCGCGCACGCAGCGGGCGTTGATGCCGTCAAATTTCAAACCTTCAAGGCCCTTGATGTGGTCAGTCCTTTGGTCCGGGCAGATGCTTACGCGGGGTGGGATCTTTCGGACAGGTTTGATTTCTGGTATGAATTCGTCGATACCTTAAAAATGCCGTATGAATGCTATGACGAATTGATCGATTACACACATCATTTTGGGTTGGCCTTTATTTCAACTCCGGCTAGTTTTGAGGCGGCTGATTTTTTAGCGACAAAAAAAATTGATGCGATTAAAATTGCCTCGATGGATCTGAACAACATTCCGTTCTTAAAATACATCGATCGGTTCAAATTTCCGATTATTCTTTCGACCGGCATGGCGACGCTGCCGGAAATCAAAGCCGCGGTCAAGGCCATCAACAAGTCTCCGTTGGCCTTGCTTCATTGCGTATCGAATTATCCTCTTCAACCCCAGGATGCGAATCTTTTGAATATACGGATGCTCGAGGAAAAGTTTTCTGTTCCGGTGGGGTTTTCGAACCACGCTTTGGGTTATGATTTGGATATTGTTGCGGTGGGATTAGGGGCAAAAGTGATCGAGAAACATTTTACGCTGCTTCGCCGACCCCGCATTACCGCGGAACATCATTTTTCCATGGAACCCAAAGAAATGAACGAGATGGTTAAAAAGATCCGATTAATTGAAAAAGCCTTGGGAAGTTTTGAACGAACGTTCACGCCCGCGGAAAAGAAAAGCCGGGGTCTTGTCCGCCGGAGTATCACCGTCAAACGCGATATGACCGCTGGTGAAACCATCCGCTGGAATGATATTGTTTTTCTCCGTCCCGGAATCGGCATTGAGCCGAAGGACGTCAACCGCGTCATTGGGAAAAAACTTAAAAAACCGGTTAAAGCATATGCGTTATTAAACTGGGAGATTTTGTCATGACCCAAAGGACGAACCCAACGCATTCGTTTAAAGATTCCGTGAAACATAATAGTTTCGAGGTCATTGACTGTCTGTCCTGTGGCTTTTGGCACGTGTATCCGATTCCCGACAGGGAAACCCTGGACCGTTATTATCAAGAATTATATTATCAGGATAGCCAACAGCATGGGGACATGAAGGACAAAAACGAAGATCCGGACGGGTATTATCGATTGAAATATGCGGATAAATTAACGAACTTCGAGCGTTTGTTGTCGGTGAAGGACAAAAAAAGCATTCTCGATTTAGGCGCCGGTTTCGGGGATTATCTTTCCTTTATGAAAGAACAGGGTTGGAGCGTTGCCGGAGTTGAACCCTCGGATTATTGTCTGAAGACAAGCCGGCATCAGGATTGCAATATTCATCTCGGGTCTCTCGAAGATTTAGCCACATTGAAATTGGGCCGATTTAGTGTCATTACACTCAATACCGTTTTGGAACATTATCCCTATCCGGAAGAACTTTTGGTTTATATCCGCGATCATTTGATGGATGAAAAAACCATTTTACATATTGAAGTGCCGAATGATTTTAGTTTGATGCAGGAAGCGATGCTCGCCATCTGTAATCCCCGGAAATATTGGGTTTGTCCGCCGGGACATTTGAATTATTGGACGCATGAGAATTTGATGAAATTCGTGACACGATTGGGATTTGGCGTTGAATTGTGTGAATCGACCTTTCCTTTAGAATTGATGGCGCTTTTGGGTGAAGATTATGTTACTTATCCTGAGAGGGGACGCGGGATGCATCTTAAGAGGGTTGAGTTGGAAAAAAAGTTTGACCAGGCCGGGAAGAAAGATTTAAAACTCAAGATCTATCAAGAGTTTGCAAAAATCGGAATCGGCCGGGAGATCCTTTTGTATCTGCGGAAAAAGAAACCCATGTCCTTAGAAAAGGATCGGGAGTTCAGGACAAGGGCCTAAGGATTCAAAAATGAAAATTTTAGTGATGGGCGGCACACGGTTCTTTGGAAAGTTGCTGGTGAAAAACCTTCTTCGAGGAAAACATGATGTCACGATTTTAACGCGGGGACTGACAAGGGATGATTTTAGCACTCGGGTCAAGCGGTTGGTTTGTGAACGTTCCGATGCGACTCAAATGCAAAAGACCTTGTGCGGGAAAAAGTTTGATGTTGTTTATGACCAGGTTTGTTTTTCTCCCCATGATGCACAGATTGCGGTTGAGATTTTTTCTAAAGATGTCCGTTATATTTTAACGTCTTCCATGTATGTGTATCATGAAAATAAACGGAAGCTCCGGGAAGAAGATTTTAATCCGGGTGTCTGTAAAATTCCCAAGGGGAGAAAAAAGAAGTTTTCTTATGAGGAAGGGAAAAGATTGGCAGAAGCTTTTTTCTTTCAGGAAGCGCCGTTTTCGGTTGTGGCCGTACGTTTTCCCATTGTCATGGGACATGATGATTACACCGGCAGGTTTCATTTCCATCTTGAGAAAATTTTAAGGCATAAAGCCATTTGTATTCCTCAGCCGAACGGGAAGATGAATTATATTTGCGCATCAGGGGCGGCGTCTTTTCTATCTTGGTTGAAGGATGTTCCTTTTAACGGGCCTATTAACGCGGCATCACCCGAAGGTTTGACCGCGGAGGATTTGGTTAAGGAATTCGGGCGAGTTTTAAAAAGAAAACCGAATATTATTCGAAATAAAAAGTTATCAGAAGGAATCGTGTCTCCGTATTATCGCCGGGGGAATATGGTCATGGATATTGGGCGGGCGCAAAATTTCGGTTATCGTTTTTCATCTTTTTTTGATTGGTTTGAGGAAGAAGTTTTGTTAGGTGCCCAAGGAATCAAGGGGTGCTAACATGCGCATCGCGGTCTTAGCGGATATTCATGGGAATATTTATGCTCTCGAGGCGATTTTAAAAAGTCTAAAGACCCAAGGAATTGATCAGTGCATTTTTTGCGGAGATTTTTGCGGTTATTATTATGCCCAGGATGAAGTGATCGGCATGATTTCACAACAAAAGAATTGGACATCGATTTTGGGCAATCATGACAAGATTTTTCTAGAATTTTATTCTGGAAAGAGGTCTCTAAAAGATTATTCGGCCAAATATGGGGGAGCTTTAGAATATCTCAAAGAAACGATTCAATCGAAGAATTGGGAGTATTTAAAAAATCTTCCCGAGTCATTTGAGGATGTCCAGAAGGGAATAGCTGTTTTTCACGGGAGTCCTTGGGATGCGCTGAACGAGTATATCTATCCGACGGATGATGTGGATCGTTTTAAAGAGTTACCTTGGAAGTATGTTTTGTTGGGGCATACGCATTACGCGATGCATAAAAAGATTAAGGATGTCCAGATCATCAATCCCGGTTCCTGCGGTCAGCCGCGGGACGGCAAAGGCGCGTCCTACGCGATTTTGGATTTGGAATCCGATTCGGTCAATTTTGGGCGTGTTTCCTATCATCACGATGCGCTAAAGGACGATTTAATCCGGCATGGTGAAAAGAATAAATATCTTTTTGAAATTTTAGACAGAAAAAGGACTTAGATCATGAAGAAGATATCGGTTTTAGTGACGGCTGTCGGCGGAGACATCGGGGATAATATTGTCAAATGCCTTCAGGACCGCGAACCTTCCTTGACGATTTATGGAAGTGACATGGATCCATATGCGTTTGGCCGGGTCCGTGTCAAAGAGTTCTTTTGTCCAACGCCGGCTGTCAAAGAGTCTGAGTATGCTGCTTTTCTGGCTGAGATCATCAAACAGAAAAAAATTCGATATATTTTCCCTTCTTCCGAGGCGGAGATTGAATATTTCCATCGCAATCGCGCCAAGTATTTGTCTCAGAATGTGCACGTCATGATTAATAATCCATTGATTTTGGATAACTTTTCGGACAAATATCAAACGAGCCTTTTTTTGAAAGACAAGGGTGTCGATTTTCCGCGGACATTTTTACTCAATGAATATAATAACCAGTTGCCGTTTCCTGTCCTTATCAAAAAACGTAAAAGCTCAGGGAGCAAGATTGTTTTAATCGTGAATAACCCCGAAGAAATGCAATTTTACCGAAAAAAATATTTGAAGGAAGACTTAATCGTTCAGGAATACATCGGCCATAAAGACGAGGAATATACCATCGGTGTTTTCTCCGACGGTAAAAATACTCACTGCATCGGATTGCGACGTTATCTTGCGTCTGATGCCGGCATTACAAGATTCGCCGAGTTGGTTTATGATCCAGAGATTAATGCCCTGGGGTGTAAGGTGGCCCAATTGACAGGGTTAGAAGGATGCCTGAATATTCAGGTCAGAAAAACAGATAAAGGATTCATCCCTTTTGAGATTAATCCTCGGATTTCCGGGACATCCTACATCCGGCATTATTTTGGATTCAAGGATGTGCAATGGTGGCTGGACATGAAAGAAGGCCGTCCCATCCAGTATGTCCCCAAATTCGAAAGAGGTTTTGCGGTCAGGGCTGTGCGCGAAGTCTTTTTGGATTTGGAGGAGAAAGAATGCGACGCCTCCTTGCCTTTGGATTTCAAAATTGATAAATGGGATTCGTATTTCTTCAAAAGAAAGATTGCTAGACTTCGGATTACAGAACCTGTTAAAGATTTTTCTAAGGAACTCGAGCGGCTGGTTGCGAAGGTGAAAAAAGATAAGGCCCGTTTTTTTATAGTCAAAAGCGTTTGCGACAAGACAATGGAGAAAGTTTTTCTTAAATATGGATTCAAGAAGTACGGGATATCGATTGATCTTGCTTTTGATAAAGAAAAGGCCCCACCGATTAAATTTTCTGAAAATGTTCCTATTCGGCCATATCAATCAGAGGATCTTCCTGCGATCCGAACAATCGCCAAAGATGGTTTCCGTTGGAGTTATTTTTATAAATGCGGGTTTGGTGACTCGTCCAAGGTAGACCAATATTATCCTCAGTGGATCGAAAATTTATCGAACGATCCCGACTGTACAATTTTTGTTGCTGAGGAAAAAGGACGGGTGGTTGGTTTTAACGCCCTGAAGATTAATCGAGAGACGCAAGAGGGAAGGATCGTTTTGATTGCGACGGACACAAAATCAAGAGAAAAAGGCATTGGTCGGGCTTTGGTCCGGGCCAGCCTTTATAACGGCCCCGAATATATCAGAAAATTATATGCCATGACGCAGATGAATAACATTAAAGCGATCGAGTTTTATCATCACATGGGTTTTAAAGATGTCAGGAAAGAAAGTATATTTTGCATTAAGTTTTAGCCAGAATAAAAAACGTTTTTGATTCTCATTGAGAATCAAAAGGCAAGGAGACAAGACACTTGAAAACATTCAATAAAAGGGTGTTGAAGATAGAAACACAGCGGCTGCTTATTCGGACTCTTCGTCCCAGTGATGTGACTAAAAAATATGTTGATGGGTTGAATGACCCCGAAGTTAATCGGTATTTAGAGATTCGATGGCAGAGGCAAACCAGGTCTATGGTTGAGCGTTATGTTGAGCAGAATTTAAAATCCTCGAACAACCTGTTGCTGGGATTGTTTCTTAAAGAATCGAAGTCATTCATCGGGACCATTCGCTTGTCCAATATTTCCTATCATCATTATTTGGTTTCACTTGGAATATGTTTATTTCTTAAAGAGGTTTGGGGGCAAGGATATGGGGTAGAGGCTCTTTGGGGCGTTCGGGATTTCGTTTTTAAAACAATGAGGATGCGGTGTATTGAAGCAGGGATTTATGATGGGCATGTCGCCTCAATTAAAATTTTTAAAAAAGCTGGTTTTAAATTCCTAGCGAAATTTACGAATCAATTTCGTCTTGATGATCGATTTGTTGATGTTGTCTATTATCGCTGTTTAAATCCAAATTTTCATTTACCTCGGAGGGGAAAATGATGACTTCAAAAAAAGAAAGAGTTCTGATTGTCGCGGCTCATCCGGACGACGAAATTTTGGGGTGTGGGGCAACCATGGCGCGGCTTTCCAAGTCCGGCCATGAGGTTTATACGCTCATCCTGGGGGAGGGAGTAACCTCTCGAGACCTCAATCGAAATCAAGCCAAACGAAGATTAGAATTGAATGATTTACGTAAACAAAGCGAAACCGCGAACCGTCTCTTGGGGGTCAAAAAGACATTTGTATTTGATCTGCCGGACAATCGTTTTGATTCAGTCGATTTGCTCGATATTGTCAAAATAATCGAGGGTGTCAAAAAGATCGTGAACCCAGCGATTATTTTTACGCATTATCAAAATGATTTGAATGTGGACCATCGGTTGACTTATCAAGCGGTTTTGACGGCGACCCGCCCTCAGCCGCAAGAAACTGTTAAAGAAATTTATTCCTTTGAAGTGTTATCTTCAACCGATTGGAATTTTCCTCTGACGTTTTCTCCGGATTTATTTGTGGACGTTGAAAAGGCCCTTTCTCTTAAACTTGCCGCGATGAAAGTGTATCAAGGCGAGTTGAAGCAATTTCCGCATCCCCGTTCGCTCAAGGGGATTGAACTGAATGCCGAATATTGGGGGATGAAGGTCGGCAAGAAATTTGTAGAAGCTTTTAAAACCATAAGAATCCTTCGCTAAGCTTTTATGCCTAAGAAAAACAATTTTATTATTTTTGAATCACCCCAACGTTGGCATGAATCGTTGATCAGGATTTATTTATTGCTAGGTTTCAAGGTTGCCGTTGTAGAACCCTTTTATGCCTATCACCAACATTGGCGCATAAGATTTTTTCCGCCAGCAATCCCTCCGGGAATTGAGCGGTTGATTGCCAAAAAGGCCGTGATACTTTTGGATGCGAAGGGTTTTGCCCCTCAGACAATCTTTAAGTTGTCGGTTGATAAGGCTGTCGAGAAAGCCGAATTGTTATATCCTTTATTTAGCCAGGAACACACACAGTTGATTGAATTTATTTGTCAGAAGACACAATCGTTAGAATCCGAAGATGCTTTTCGGAAATTTTTTCTTGATCGATTGGCCGAATTCTATTCTTTAAATTTAACTTTTGAACATATCAGTAAGCTTTTTCCTCAGACGCGCATTGTTCTTTATGCCGGGGGAGGGATTTTTCCTTATTTAAAGATCCTAAAGTTTCATGAGAGAACAGGTGTTAATTTTTTTAAAGATCCCCATCTCTCTTTTTCTAGGATTATGTTCTTTGAAGATTTTTTAAAGGGGGTCAAAAGAAATGTTTGCATTTTTACTGTTACCGCTGCACAAATGGTTATGAGCGGGTTTTCGTTTATCTGGAAACGAAGACCTTCCGAAAAGAAAAAGTTTCAATATGGGATAGCTATTGTGAGTCCTGGGCGTCAATTGGTCGGGAATCGGCGAGGCCCAGACTTTTTAATCGATGAGAAAAGAATAAGATCAAGCGAAACGGTTTATGTCCCTCTTCTGCCTTTAAGCGTTCAACAACGGGAGAACCTCAAGCGGCTCAAAGGTCAAGTTTGTGAATTAGCGATAAATAAATGGGAGAATTTTACACATGGGATCGATTGGGCTCAATTGTTAGTTATTTATACTTTTCATGAGTTGTTTCGACCTTTAAACCTGATGAACGATAGTAGTAAGTTTTTCTACGAATATTTTCGATGGATTAATATTCTTTCTCGCATAGAGTTTAAGCATTT
>CAZAPN010000034.1:0-12895 GCA_964487145.1 uncultured Planctomycetales bacterium
GGATATCCCACTCTTGAACCTCATCATCTGAATTCTTCTTGGAAAAGAGCGAAAACCATTTCTTTTTGGTACGAATCCTCGAAACACATGCATTATGAGCCACCTGATAAAGCCATGTGGAAAATTTAGCGTTCGCTTGCGGAGAATACTTTCGATAAAACAGAACAACAAAAACATCACTCACCACATCTTCAGCATCAGCGCGATTCGCTAATAGCTTAATCGCATAGTTCATAACAGGCTTTTTATATCTGGCAAATAGCTCTGCCATAGCGTTGATGTTTCCTTCCTGATAAGCGAGTATTAACTCTTCATCCCTTTGAAACATTGGCCTTTTCTCTCTCCCACCCAGTTAAACGCGCTGAACCTAAAAAAGTTACAAACTTTTTAGGAATTTTTATTGTTTATAACCCTTTGACGTGTCAGAGGTTATCTCATTTCCTAAGATCTGCTCTAATTGATCTAAATTATATGCGGCCGAGCTATTATTTGGATTAAGCTGTATCGCCGCCAAGAATTCCTTTTTCGCTTCTGAATATTTCTTCTGCTGGATCAAAACTAAACCTAAATTATTATGGGGTTCAGGCTGCCGGGAATCACTCCTAATCGCTCCCCGGAAATGATATGCCGCCTCATTAAATTTTCCTTGAGCTAAATAAACCGTCCCTAAATTATTATGCGCCCGAGCATAGTCTGGATTAAGTCGTAATGCTTCCTCAAAATTTGTAATAGCCAAAGGCAAATTCCCTAACTCATAATAATAAACAAATCCTAATTCATGAAAAGCTCTCGCATTCTGTGGTCGATAACGAACAACACCTTCCCATAAACGAAGACTGCTTTGATAATCTTGATTCCGCAGGCCCGTCAAAGTTCCCAAAACGCTAATAATACCTACACCCAATAATATGTAACAAACAGATTGCCCTTTTCGTCCAAGAACTTTCTTAAAAAGATTTCTGACTAGCAAGACCATTAACGAAACAACGCAAGCTAAAGGCAAATACATTCGGTATTCATAAGCCAAGTCTTTGATGGGCAAAAAACTCGAAGATGGAGCTAAGACAATAAAAAAGCTCAAAACCAAGAACCCGACAACCGGCCAGCGGCGATAATTTCCGAGAAAGAAACCGAGCATGAAAAGGATAATTCCTAAGGGAATCATCACTTCAGAAATATTCTTTATCGCCGGCCATTGATAATCAAAAATAAGCGGATACGGCCAGAACACAAGACGGACATAATGAGGAATAATTTGAGTTTGCGTTAACGCATATTGTAAAGGAGTAATTGTTTCCAGGCCAAAACCAGCGGAGGGAATTTTCCCTTTTTCGGTCGTTAACCATAAAAAAATCATAATGCCCCACGTGATTAAGAACCCCAGATATAAAAACTTGTGTCTTTGGAAAATCTCTTTTGCCGAGGTTGAAACAAAAGTTCTTTCAAGAAGAAAAATAACAATCGGCGCTGTAAAGATAACTTCTTTCGTCAGCCCTCCCAGCAGAAAAGAAAGCCACGCCATTCCAATCCATAATGACCGATTGGACCCAAAATAACGAATGGCCAAGTAAAAGGTCGCAAGATAAAACATTGCACACATTGATTCGGCCCTTTGGATAATATAATTGACGCTTTGGGTCTGAAGCGGATGAACTAACCAGATAGCCGCAATCACCAAGGCAAGCCAGCAGGATGAAGCCGAAATTTCCTTAAGTTTTATGAGCGCCTGAACCCTCCTCACAATTCCAAAAAGAAACAACCCTCCCAGAATATGGATGACTAAATTCACAAAGTGATAACCAAAAACATCGGTCTTGCCGAAGGCATAATTAAGTGCTAACGAAAGATAAAGAATTGGCCGGCGGGTATCTTGGGCGAATTCCCATGGCCAAGAAAGACTTCGCAAAGAAAGGTTATCCACAATTTCTCGCCGGTCATCAAAAAGGAATACTCCCGAAAAACTATTCGCATAAACGAAGGCCCCGGTTAAGACAAGGATTAAAAGACAAAGGATCGGCAAAAGATTGCGGGCGAATAAGGTATTTGTTTTGAAGAGCATGGTTCTATTTTACTAAGCCATTTTTGAGAGGACAAGGTGAATCTTATTTACATCAACAACACCAAAAAAACTGAAAACCGACATTTTCAAATGGCAAATCTGTTATAATACATCCGTTATGAAAACTCTCCATTACCAACTTATTCTTTTTTTTGCATTTTGGGCTTTTGGAGTATCTCCACAACCTGTTTTCGCATCAGCCGCAGCAGCAAAAAAGTCCCGTCCTCCCAAACAAGTCATGCAACAAAAACAAGCCATGATCCAAAAACAAATGATTCAACAGCAAATGATTCAAAAGGAAATTGCCCAACGACAAGCCCAGCAAATCGGTGTGGCTGTCCAAAAAACCGTGGCACAAACGATTGCCAATAATCCTCCCCCTCTCATTGTCCAGTCTGAGGTCAAACAAATCGTCGATGTCGAATACATCTGGGAAGCCCTCGAAACATCAAGTGAAGTATGGCCTTTAATGATTGACCAACAAGCCAAAGATATGGTGGTGAGCCGTTATATTGATTTGTATCGTTCCAAAGGGATCAAGATCAAAAAACCCGCCGGATATTATTCCCAGCTGATTGACGGAATGTCCTCCCAAAATCCTGAGATGTTAAAGAACCCTTTTGCCCAACTTTTACAAACAGTCGCCATCATTGAATATGATTTTGACAACGGCCAGAATAAGGATTCGTTGGCGATAAAGATTTTGGGGCAGAAAGGGTATGAGGCGAATAAAAAACGGTTGGGGATTCATTAAAACAACTTCAAGAGTCCAAAGACTCGTTTCTCTTTTAAAACATTAAATCATCCAAAGCGTCTTGCTTCCCATCTTCCTGATTCTTAATTGAATAAAATTCCTCTTGGGAATAGACCCTCGAATAAATACGTAATCCCTTGATTTTGATGCCACCTGAGGACAAAGACATCGCGGTATTTGGAAGCCCTTCAACTAACCCCTTTGCAGTTTCTTTAATCTCCCCTAACCACTGGCGTGGCCTAAAACCTATGGAAAATTTATTAAATAAAGGCCTTTCATCGTCGTACCGAGAATCATAAGGCTTTTCTCCTGTTAATTGTCCATCAAAATAAATTCGGACGGTTCCGCTCGGGTATCCATCCCACGTCATCGCAATTAAATGCCATTCGTTTTCTGGAAAAGAAACCGGAGAATACCAGGCATACCGATAACTAGCTAAACCACCATCATTATCGACAATAATTGATGCTTCAGGGAAATTTTGACCTCCCGAATCCGTATCCACGGCACGATGGACCCCGCCTGCGCGAGCACAAATACGAAGGATTTCTCGCTGCATACCCTTAGAAAAAAAAGTATCAACATATAAAACAATACGGCTATCCTCCGTGTGCAAAATAACATGGTCACGTCTTCCCTCACTAGGCAAAAACCTTAACCAGCAGATAACCGTCCCTTGATGAATATCTAAAAGTCCATTGGCGGAGTAAATGCCATCCTCGGGGAAAGTCCTCTTTTTATTAATAAGGGATACGAGAACAACCGCCAAAATAACGATGAGAAGACATAGCCCAAACAAAACAAACGGCTTATTATTGTTTGTGCTCGTTTTGTCCACAGAACCTTTTTTTAAAAAATCTTGATTTTCCATATAATTTCTAAAACCATCAACTCATTATTTAAAAAAATTATTTTATTCGGCGGGTTGCGGGGGAGAAAGATCTACGTATTTTCCAACAAATGGGATGGCGAATAAGGCAAAAAGATAAAAGTACAAACAGAAGGATAATCCGATGGTCAGGATATCGACGAATGTCTCAAGCACTTTATTCGGGGATTTTAAATCTGTGTAAGCGCTTTTGAGTCCGATCTTAGTTTTTTCGAGGGCCCTTTGCTTAAAATCTTTTTCTTTGGCGAAGATGTATCCGCTGAAAATCTCGACAACAACGGCGGCAAATTCTTGATTATAAGCACATTCATTCATGTCATGTTCGACATTGCTTTCAAAGAATTTCTTAAACTTGCAATTACACTTCGGGCAATATCCGCCATAGACCAATTGAAAATAAACCGAGTCGAAAAAATTTACGATCAACCACGGCCAGCGGATCAAAAATGACGCATTAAAGGGCTGAATAAGAAACCGTCGAAAGGTTTTACCCATTTTCATTTCTTGGCGGCAAAACTGGTAGGAGAAAAAGAATGAGCGGCGGAGAAAATAATTCGCCACGACAAATTCCTTCATGTACGGCGTCATTTTCTCGAGGTCAAAATTAAAAACTTTTTCTTTGAAATATTCCTGTTCGTCGTGGTTGATGGCCATTAAGGCGGCTTCATCAAAAAGCTGGCATTCACAGTACATGCAAACCAGATGTTGATCGGAGAACACCGTCTCACATCTTGGGCATTTTTTCATGAATTCGCTTTCTAAGCAAACGGCTGATAATGATGCAATGGTCCCTTTTCTAAGAAATATCCCTCTACAGATTTGTTGTTATGACTCAAGATATTTTTCAACCTTTTCGAAGAATTCTTCATCTTTAAAAGGCTTTTGGATATAGTCTTTCGCTCCTTTACCGACAAAGGTAGCCCCAATAGTGCCATGAGACGTAACAATGATAACCGGAATCGATTTAAGTTCCGGGACACGCTGCATTTGTTTGATAAGCGTCCCTCCGGTAATGCGCGGCATGACAATATCCAAGATAATTAAATCGGGTTTTTCTTTCTGGGCTTTGTCTAACCCCTCATCCCCGTCAGTCGCAACGATGACTTGATACCCTTTTTTTGCCAACAACGCCTGGATTAAACGTAAAGAGGTATTTTCGTCATCAATCACCAAAATCTTTTTAGCCATGAGAGTTCTCCTCATCTTAAAGAATTTCTTTCCTTTTTACATCTACGAAAAATCTTACTCCTAATGTTGAGTCAAGACAATAGATTAATTATAAAAAAGGGCCCTGCGCCGAAGGCGCAGGGCCCTACAAAACCAACAATGTATCTATAAACCAAACTATTCCAAATACAGACATAATAAAGCGACTGCGCTCTCGTTATTCCTTTTCTCCTTGAAAAATTTTATTTTCCAGTTAAGATAATCTCAAACCTTTTCAAACCTTCATCAAACCCAAATCGAACAATGAATAACTGGTGGCAAATCGACATCACACAAATTAGCGAAAACTTAAAGACAGATTCCGTTAAGGGATTATCTAGCGAAGAAGTGAACCTGCGTCTAGAAAAATATGGGGCCAATCAACTCAAAGAAGCCCCGGGACGAAACCCTTTTAAAATCTTCTTTGACCAATTCAATAATTTGATTGTTTGGATCCTCATTGCGGCCGCTGTTGTTTCCGGCTTCTTAAAAGAATGGGTCGATAGTCTTGCCATTATCAGCATTGTGATCGTCAATGCCATTTTAGGATTCATCCAAGAATACCGCGCGGAAAAATCTTTGACCGCGTTAAAAAAGTTATCTTCCCCCCATGCCAAGGTCATCCGTAACGGTGAATATTCCGTGATTGCCGCAACAGAGCTGGTCCCGGGAGATTTAATCGAACTCGAAGCGGGAGACCATATCCCGGCTGACAGCCGGATTTGTTGGTTAACGGCTAATTTCGGCGTGCAAGAGGCAAGCTTAACAGGGGAATCCACCCCCGTTCATAAAACCTACCTTCCTCTTAAACAGGGAGAAATTCCTCTAGCTGAGCGTTCGAACATGATTTACACCGGAACATCCGTTGTCTCGGGTAAAGCCCGCGCGTTGATTGTTGAAACTGGCATGCAGACCGAACTCGGCAAAATCGCCGGTATGATTCAAGTCATTACTCACGAAACGACCCCTCTTCAAAAAAAGCTTGAAGAATTCGGCAAATGGCTTGTCTATATCTGTTTGGGGCTGGTGGCCCTTGTTTTTCTTCTCGGACTGCTTCGCGGGGGAAATCTTTTAGAAATGTTTTTAACATCCGTGAGCCTCGCTGTGGCGGCTATCCCCGAAGGCCTGGCCGCCGTTGTGACCATTGCTTTGGCACTCGGTGTCCAGCGGATGGTCAAACGAAACGCCTTGATTCGCAAACTTCCTTCGGTCGAAACATTAGGATGCGCAACCGTCATTTGTTCGGACAAGACCGGGACCTTAACCAAAAATGAAATGACCGTCCAGGCGATTTTTGTTCCTCACACTTCATATCAGGTGACCGGGATCGGTTATGCCCCCGCAGGTGATTTTCTTCTGGATGAAACAAAAATTGATCCTTCCGATCATCCGGATCTCAAAAACGTCCTGACTTACGGTGCACTCTGTAACGGGGCCCAGCTCATTCAGAAAGAAGAGAAATATCAAATTGTCGGCGATCCGACCGAAGGCGCGATCCTTACTGCTGCAGCAAAAATGCAGCTGGAAAAAAACAGGCTCGAACACGACTTCCCTTTTATCGCGGAAATTCCTTTCGATTCAGAACGAAAAAAAATGACGATCATCCGCCGGCACAACAATCGTTTAATGGCTTTCGTTAAAGGGGCGCCTGATGTCCTTTTAAATGACTGTATCTCTTTAGAAAAAAATAATACCCCGGAACCCCTCACAGAAGAAAACAAAAAGAAAATTCTCGACGCCAATCACGCCTTGTCGAACCAGGCCATGAGAGTTTTAGCGGTGGCTTATCGGTTTTTAGATAAAAACCAAGAAGACTATGAAGCCGATATCATCGAAGAAAAACTCACCTTCGTAGGCCTCATCGCCATGATTGACCCTCCTCGCCTCGAAGTCAAAGAGGCCATGAAAAAATGTATGACAGCCGGTATCCGGACCGTCATGATTACAGGAGACCACAAAAATACGGCTGTCGCCATTGCCAAAGAATTAGGGTTTTATCATAAGGATTCTTTGGCTTTAACCGGAGAAGAACTGGATCAGTTAACAGATGATGAATTGCTTGCCAAAGTCGAACACATCCCTGTTTACGCGAGAGTTGCCCCCGAACACAAATTACGCATCGTCAAAGCCTGGCGCAAACGCGGGCATGTGGTTGCCATGACCGGTGATGGAGTCAATGACGCACCTGCCGTCAAAGAAGCGGATATCGGGGTAGCGATGGGGATCACCGGCACAGACGTTACCAAGGAAGTCTCTGACATGGTCATTACCGACGATAATTTTGCTTCGATTGTGTCTGCCGTCGAAGAAGGCCGCGGGATTTATGACAATATCCAAAAATTCATCCATTATCTTTTGTCATGCAACGCCGGAGAGATCCTCGTCATGTTTGTCGCATCCCTCATCGGATGGCCCATTCCCTTATTACCGATCCACATCCTTTGGGTGAATCTCGTCACAGACGGTCTTCCGGCGCTCGCCCTAGGGGTCGATCCGACGGCTAAAGACATCATGAACCGTTCCCCACGAAATCCTCAAGAAAAAGTCATCACCAAGGACCGAGCCCGACAAATATTGTCGCAAGGAAGTTTCATTGCCTTTTGCAGTTTACTGGCTTTTTGCTTTGTCTTATTTATCGAGAATGAAGGCATCGGCCGAGGACGCACAGCGGCCTTCATTGTTCTTGCCTGCGCTCAGTTGTTCCATGCCTTGAATTGCCGCAATCAAAATGAATCAATTTTTAAAATCGGTTTCTTTTCAAACCCAAAATTGATTGGCGCCATTTGCATTTCCTTCCTGCTTCAGATGGCGGTAGTGTATGTTCCTTTTCTGTCAAAAATCTTTAAGACAGAACCTCTCGGAGTGTTTGACTGGATCATGGTGGTCTGTGTGTCGTCCTTCCCTCTATGGGCGATGGAAACCGTGAAGGCTTTGAAACGAAGGAAAAACCTTCCATCAGCAGTCTAAAGAAATATCGTCGAGACAGGTTCTTTTTTAAAAGAAAATCTTATCCAAAATCAGAACAATCCCCAGGCAGAGAGTTATATCAATGGTGAGCTTGGAAGAGACCAAGAGTTTCTCTTTATCAGAGGAATCTTGGCGCTGAATGGTCATCGCTTGATAAGCTAGAATCAACAACAGAAATGAACCCAAAGAAAAAAGACTTAAATCTCCTCTTATAAAATTCAAAAAGACAGAAGCAAACCCCGCTGTGACCAAAAACATATAAAACTTGTAAGCCTTGTTCGCCCCAAAAAAACCGACCCAAGTCAATTTGCCTCCTTTGCAGTCGTTCTCAAAATCCGGAATTTCATTCGCAAACAAAATAGCTGTGTTCAGAAATCCAAAGGGCAAAGACAAAAGAAATCCTTGCAGGGTCGGAAACTGCAATGTCTGGATAAAAATCCCTCCCATCACGAGCGCTGGGCCAAACAAGATAAAAATAAGGATCTCTCCCATTCGATGGTAGCACAACTGCCATGGCTTAATCGAATAAGCTAAACTTAAAAAAACAATCACGGCAAATAAAATTAGGGTGAGCGGTGATCGAAGGACATAAGCCAACCCCAGGACCGACACAGCGGCCAGACCAAAACACACGACTGCCAATTGGAAATAACATGGCGCGGACAAGCGTTCCTCTTGGATTAGCTTTGACCCTCCGAACAGTCCATAATATTTTTTATCGAAGGCATCAACGCCGGATAGGGCATCTCCGTAATCATTCATAAGATTCGCCCCCAGGTGAGTTGTCATGACACTGAAAAGCCCTAAGACAAAACGAACAATCTTGAAATCTTCCCCTGGGATACAAGAACCGAAAACAAAAGGCAAAATACTAATCAAAAGGAATGGCAGGCGTGTCGCTCGAAAATAAAGAAGAAAAAGGGGGAAAAGGGTCATGCGTTCCATCAATTGGATTTATGGATCGAGGGTCATTGGAAATTCTTTGTTTCGCGCAATTTCTGGGCCAAGGTCCGGAAACTTCCAAAAATAGACTCCAGAACAATGCTCCAAAGAATTTTGTTTTGCTCATCATAATGGATAGAATGGGCGACGGATTGGCCGGAAACCTTCAAAAGTTTAACCCCGGTGAAAAACTCATTTGGACGTGATTTATTCTCTAAGCAAAGAGACCAAACCACTTCGCCCTCCATTAAGATAGGGTTTTTCGAATCAGGCAAATAGACCTCTAACAAAAGGCGGTCACTGGTCTTTAATTGTCTTTCCGATGAAAATGAAATGCCTTCAGCACTGACATTGTGGCTCAAGGCAGAACACTTCTCTGCCGCGGGATCTTTTCGATTGAGAATCCGAAATTTGACTAATGTTTTAATATTATATTTCACACGAAAATAAACTTTGACTTCCGTTTCATAACGGCTGTATTTTCGTCTTTCATTGGGGGGGCTTTCAGGCATCACGACGTCTCCTTTAAGAATCAAATTTATCAAGCGGATTTATTCTATCACAAAAAATTAATTATAAACTTCAAATTCAAAAAATCTCTAGAACTTCCAATGATAACGAAGATGAATGAGCGGATAACCCGATTCTTCAGCTTTCTTGAAATTCTCAACCAATTCCATAAATGATTTCGCATCCGACAAGGACGGCTCATAGAATAAATCATCCTTCAAAGAATCCAATGCGCGGGCATATTCTCTCTTCTCATACAAAATTGTCGCTAAGTAAAAATGGATGTCCCCCTTCCATTTCATGGGACATAAAGTCAAAACTTTCTGGAAATATTTTTCGGCCTGATTTAAAAGCCTTGCTCTTTGGGTTGTGGAAAGCCTGGGATATTGAGATTGATATTCCATGAGGCAAGTCACCGCATAATTGTTATGGTCCACAAAACGAATCGGGGCGCCAAAATAACGATGGATGAGCTCAATATCAGGTTGTGTAAAAAAAACAAAAAACCATAAAACCAATAAAGAAGGCATCAAAGATTTAATCTTTCTGTCTTTGATAAACACACCCAGTTGATAAACGGCAAAAGCGGCAAAAAATATAAAGAACGGCACCGAGGGAAGGCGATACCGACCTTGAACATGAAAAGCAAAGACAAAAAAGACCGTCCCTACAAAAAAGATGTAAAGTAATCCGAATTTCCGCAGATGCTTTAACCCTAAGAAAAACCCCAATAAAGCCAAAGGGCTAATCACGACAAAATTGAATGGCGTGAACTGTAGGACCCAAGAGTTTTCCTTAAACAAATCATAACTTAAATTGGCGGGAATTTCATACCCATTGAACACCATCTTGAATTTTCGCGCATAAAGACTTTTGTAGTCTTGAGGATGCTGGCGAAGTTCTCGCAGCCAAATTTGGAAGGTTTTCAACAGACGCCCTTCGGACTCTTGCCCCAACTGCTCATGAATCTCATTCGGAACATAGCCGATCCCTGGAGAATTATAGGAATTCCCAATCCAGAAAATCGTTTGACCTGTTTGTGAGATCAAGGCGTCTTGGCCGAGGGCCTTATTTCGTAAAGATAAACACAAAATGGGGATCGCTAAACCTAAAAGAAAAAACCCCACAAACATGAAACGCTTCATCCAAGGAACCTTAATAATCCATAACAAATAAATACACAAAAAATAAGGCAGAATATTTTCCCGCAAAATCATGGAAAACCCCAAAAAAAGGCCTCCTAAAAGAAGATCACGTGCCTGTTCTTTTCGAACAGCTTTGACGAGAAAATAAAAGCTCGTCACATTACAAAACACGATTAAACTCGCCCTTAAAATCGCACATTCATAATAAAAAAAAGGCGCATACAAAGCCGCCATAGCAGCCGCAATCAATCCGATTTTCTCATTATCAAACAAAAGGCTAGCTGCTTTATAAAAAATGTAAATAGCCAAGACCCCCAATAGAATCTGGGCGAAAAAAATCCCATTTAAATTTTCCGAAAAGAATCGGAATAAAATCGCAATAAAATAAGAATAGGTGGCTGTCCAATCCGTCGGCTTTGAACCCAGCCATGGATGAGCAAGAATATCTTTGGCTCCTGTGACAAAATTATATTGGTCGAACGCTTTCAAATAACTGGTGTGGAAAGCAACCGGGATATTTTGAACTTCAGCCAGATAAAGAAACCTTAAAACAGCGCCTAAAACAATAAGAAAGATAAGGATTTTTCGATCGGAAAAATACTTGCTGATCAATGATTTGGAAAAAATCATAAATAATTAGTCCTCTTTGACTTTCCCTTCGACATCAATGACGGAATCGTTTCTATAGCGCGGGGAGGCCTTCTGTCGATAAACAAAATTGGGATTCTGACGGGGGACGATGAAAAGATTTAAAAAAAAACTGATAATACTAAAAAGAATCGCTCCCCAAAAAGCGCTCCAAAAATTATCGACATAAAATCCGATGACAAATTGGGGAATCAAGTAAAAAATAAATCCATTAATGATGAGCGTGAAAAATCCTAAAGACAGGATCTGCAACGACAGGGTGAAATAATTAATGAGCGGTTTGATGAGGGCATTCAAAAGTCCCAAAATAAGCGCGGCCACTAAAACGGTTTCCCAGCGTTCAGCGCGAATTCCGGGAATCATCACAATAACACCACATAACGCAATGGTATTAATAATCCATTTTAAAAGAAAGGCAAACATTTAAGGAAATACACTCCGGATAAACATTTTTTACACTCAACAGCACCGGCTATTTTCGATATGTTTCCACAAAATAAGCGATAGATCGGTTATATGTTTTCTCAGCATCCGCCGGAAAAAAACATCCTGGAATTTGCCCCTTCGTGCGGTGATACGTCACGCATTCGCAACAGATCCCCGCGCGAGAGCACCCTTCATAGGTACAGGTGCAGTTTTTGAGATTTTTGTTCCGATTAGCACATTCCATAAAAATTCTCCTTAAGATCCCAAGGTTATGGTGTCGGGACTGTTTTTTTTCTCATTAATTCAGCATCCTGGTCAACGGCCCGAAAAAGGGGCATATTGGCTTCGGTGGCAACATAGATCACGTTTGGATTCTGGTTTAAAGTATTAATCCATAAATAATGTAAATATTGAGAAGTCAAACTCTGGTTGATAATCTCCTGGGCATCCCTGATGCCTTTGGCCTCAACCCTTTTTCGCTCCGCCTCGAGATCCTCTTTTTGTAGGATGAATTTCATCCGCTCGGCTTCCTGCTCGGCTTTTAATTTCTGCTCAATAGCCCCACTGACCGTCTGAGGCAAATTGATGGCCCGCAAAAGAACCCTCTCGACGATAACCCCTCGATCTCCAATGAGATTCTTGAGCGCATCAAAAATAGCTTGAGCTAACATTTCCCGTTCGGAGGTATACAGGGCCTTGGCTTCATGAGCGACCGTGACACCCCGGGCGGCAGCGCGATATTGAGGGAGCAATATCACATTTTGATATTCTGGCCCAACGGTTTTATAAACATCAACTGCCTTGGAAGGATCCAAACGATAAAGGACAGAGACATCCAACGCAACATTCAATCCTTCTTTTGATGGCACGCTCATGGTTTCTTTATCTTCTTGCGTCCTTATGGAAATAGCGATAACTTTAGCGAAAGGATTAACGAGATTCAGCCCGCTGTTCAAGACATTCGGGGAAACCTTCCCAAAAAAGTCAACGACACCGACATATCCGGCCGGGACAATACGAATGGCAGAGAAAATAATAAGAACCAATAAAACAACAAATCCGGTGACTAAAATCGTCCCAATGGTCTTCTTGTTTTCTCCCCGTTTTTCAACCGGATTATAATAGGACATCCCGATGAATACAGCCCCCAACAAAAAACCAATCACTAAAACGATAAAAAACATAGTCCCTCCTTTTCATTTAAGGTCGATTTATCCCCTTAAGGCTCGTGAAATCGTGAAAAAAAATGTGGCCCCTTCACCTAACTTCGATTCGACCCAAATCTTTCCTAAATGTTCCTGGATGATCATTTTGACCATCTTTTCCGGGTTCTCCGCCTTGTCCAACAT
>CAZAPN010000035.1:0-3353 GCA_964487145.1 uncultured Planctomycetales bacterium
ATTTTTCAACCGGTAATCCCCGCTTAAATCGATCACTTTCTTTTTGGCTTTTAATAGTTTCGGGACAATGTCCATGGATAGTGTATGTGGCAAGGCCAGAAAGATGAGATCACACAGCTTGATGGCGTTGTCCGCGTCAAATTTTTCACAGAACAAATCCGTTTTGGCCTTGAGTTGCGGCCAGATGGATTCGATTTTTCCGGTTGTGCTTTGCGCACTCACATAGGTTACACGAACAGCGGGATGTTCCAGCAACAACTCTAATAGGACACCCCCGGAATAACCGCTTACTCCGACGATACCAACGCGGATCATGGTCTCTCCTTTTTTATAAATAACAAGAGTTTATGATAAAATAAAAAACCTATCTCGTCAACTTATTTATCGGAAGAGATAGGCTCTTTATTCCTGAATATATATAAATATGTGTTTACCGTTTAACCCATTGGAATTTTCTTCGAGCCCCCTTCTGTCCAGGTTTTTTTCTTTCCTTCATTCTGGGATCGCGTCTTAAGCAATTGGCTTTCTTAAGGATAGATTTATTTTCAGTATCGACCTTAGCTAAAGAACGCGCAATGGCAAGTTTCAACGCTCCCGCTTGTCCTGTCTTCCCACCGCCAACGATGTTGGCAAAAACATCGAATTTTCCAAAGTTATGAGTGACCTGCAGAGGTTCTAAAACATCAATCCGGTCTGTTTCTCGAGGAAAGTACTCCTCGAATCCCCGGTGGTTAACCTTCATGAGACCTGTCCCTGGCATCAAATTGACCCTGGCAATTGATGTTTTGCGACGACCTGTTGCTGTATATCGAATTACTTCAACCATCTAAATTAAACCTCCAATAAAGTGGGTTTTTGTGCGCTATGCGGGTGCTGATCTCCGGCATAAACATGTAATTTTTTTCGCATTTTAAATCCAAGTGGGCCCCGTGGGAGCATTCGCGTCACGGCTAATTTCATGGCTTCGGTTGGACGCTTGGCTAACATATCTTCTAAAGGAATTTCTTTTTTTCCCCCCGGATAACCGGAATATCGCTGATATGTCTTATCGGTTAGTTTCCGTCCTGTGACACGGATTTGACCGGCATTAATCACAACAACCATATCACCGGTGTCAAGGTGAGGCGTAAAAATAGTTTTATGTTTTCCCCGCAAAATGGCTGCGACCTTCGATGCGACACGGCCTAGGATTTTATCCTTGGCATCGACGAGATAGCAAGTCCGTGAGATCTCCGATTCTTTGGCTAAAAAAGTTCGTTTCATTTTTTTCTTTTCTTTGTGTCTAAAGTTTTTTACAACAGAGATTAAAGTCTAACATTTTTCGAAAAAATGTCAATATTTTTTATCGATCCACTGTGTTGTTATTTTTTGTAATACACAGACTTAAGACAAAGGCCTTGGGAGGGCGCTGTTTGAAAAGCTGGCGTCCTTTTCTGCGTCGAAAGCATTTTTTGGATGCTTCCTGCAGGGAGTTTCTGGCTTCCTACTTCGAGCAGTGCTCCAACGATATTTCGGACCATCTTATAGAGAAATCCATCCGCCCGGATATCGATCGTAACAAAGCCCTTTTTTTTTAGGATTTCGACAGAATGAATCGTTCGAAAAGTTCGCTTTTTGTTTTCATCTTTATCCGAAACATCCCGGGCCGGATCAGAAGCCTGAAAGACTTTAAAGTTTTTTCGTCCCATCAAGGTCTTGGCTTCACGTCTCATAAGATTTAAGTTCAATTTATACGGATAAAAAGAACAATATTGCTGCCCCACAGAGCATCTCATGGGTCGATTTAAAACGGTATATCGATATGTTTTTGATTTGGCACTATACTGTGCATGAAAACTTAACGGAACATCCGCGACTTTTAATACCGTAATATCATCAGGCAAATGCGCGTTCAATGCTTTGAGTAAAGAAAGAACGGTTAATTGAGAATCCGTCTTAAAACTGGCTACTTGTCCTAAGGCGTGGACCCCGCGATCAGTACGTCCGGAACCGACGATTTTCGTTTCACGGTCTGTGATCTTTTTTAGGGCTTTTTCAATTTCGCCTTGGACAGTCCGCTGATTCGCGCTCTGGAGTTGCCAACCTTTGAAATTTGTTCCATCGTACTCAAGGGTGAGTTTGATATTTCGGATGGATTGTATTTTTTGAGGTTTGAGCGGCATACGTCACAAAAATCAAGAACGATTGACCCGAAAATTATTTGATCAATTCTTCAGCAATTTGGACAGCATTTGTTGCTGCCCCTTTTCTCAAATTGTCTGCGACGACCCAGAGCCACAACCCGTTTTTCACAAACGGGTCTCGACGGATTCGACCGATAAAAACCTCGTCTTTCCCATCACAATGGCACGGCATAGGGTAGATTTTATTTTTAGTGTCATCCATCAGGATGATCCCGGGTGTCTTGGACAGCAGTTCGCGAACTTTTTCGATTTTTAATTCTTTGGCTGTTTCAATGTAAATGGACTCTGAATGGCCGTTCCGCACGGAAACACGAACGGTAGTTGCCGAAATTTTAATTTTGGGATCATGCATGATCTTGTGTGTTTCCTTGACCATCTTCCACTCTTCGGTTGTGTATCCTTCTTCGCTGAAACTGCCGATATGAGGAAAAAGATTAAAGGCGATTCGCTGATCCATAGCGAGTTCATCGGAGTAGTTGACCCCGCTCGCCCAAGCTTTATATTCATTTTCGGTCTGGATAATAGCTTTACGGCCACTACCGGACACAGCTTGGAATGTAGAAACGATGACCCTTTTAATTTTTGCTTTTTTATGAATGGGGGCCAGGGCCACGACCATTTGAATGGTTGAACAATTCGGATTCGCGATAATCCCTTTGTGTTTTTTGATGTCTTTGGCGTTGACTTCGGGAACCACCAAAGGGACTTTCGGGTCCATCCGGAAATCAGCCCCGTTATCAATAACCACGGCCCCGGCTTCAACGGCATCCGCGGCATAAATGACAGCGGTCCCTTTTTCACCTTCGGTCCCAGCGAAAAGAGCGATATTGATTCCTTTAAAAGAATCATGCGTCAATGTTTCGACAGAATACGGTTGGCCATCAACTGTGATTTGTCGATTACTCCGGGCAAAGACCTTGAGTGTATTAATTGGAAAATTACGCTGACGAAGGACCCTGAGCATTTCTTCCCCGACAGCTCCGGCGCCGACAACAGCCACATTATATTTTTTCATTGTTCACCTCAAAATGATTTCGTTTTTTTTATGACTTAGAGGGATTTAACAACTAAATCTCCGACTTCGCTTGTGGAATATCCCATTTTTCCTGCCGCTAAATCTTTGAGTTTCGTGACAACAACTTTTTTAACGGAATCTTCGACCATCTTTCC
>CAZAPN010000035.1:3363-12493 GCA_964487145.1 uncultured Planctomycetales bacterium
CCCGCATTGGTTTCTCCAATTTGCCGCAGTAACATCGCTAGAGCGCAGATGGCCGCAAGCGGATTGATAACATTTTTTCCTGTATATTTGGGTGCCGAACCACCGATCGGTTCAAACATGGAAACACCTTGCGGATTAATGTTGCCTCCGGCGGCAATCCCCATTCCTCCTTGAATCATGGCGCCTAAGTCCGTAATAATGTCCCCAAACATATTGTCCGTCACAATGACATCAAACCATTCCGGGTTTTTGACAAACCACATGGTCGTTGCATCGACGTGCGTATATTCGGTTTTGATATCCGGGTATTGTTTGGCAAGGGTCTGAAAGG
This sequence comes from uncultured Planctomycetales bacterium, assembly GCA_964487145.1. Taxonomy (GTDB): domain Bacteria; phylum Omnitrophota; class Gorgyraeia; order Zapsychrales; family CAZAPN01; genus CAZAPN01. Next base: position 3,695 of record CAZAPN010000035.1, read on the forward strand.
TCCTTTCCCACAAATCCCAAGCAAAAGTCAAGACATTCGTCTTTCCGCAAAGGGTCAAGGTCTTTTTCCGCCCATATTTGCGGGTGTATTCAAAGGCATAACGAAGGCATCGTTCGACCCCCTTATAGGTATTATGGGAAATTTGGATCGCAATTTCATCCTGTGTGCCTTTTTTTTGAAATTCTCCCAATCCTTTATAAAGACCTTCTGAATTCTCCCGGATCACCGTAAAATTAATATCTTCGGCCTTTTTATTTTTGAGAGGACAAAACCGATCGTCATAAAGTTGCACGGGCCTCAGATTAATATACTGATCGAGGTCAAAACGGAGTTTTAAAAGGATCCCTTTCTCTAATATGCCAGGTTTCACGTCGGGATGACCGATAGCCCCGAGAAATATCGCGTGAAAGGTTTTTAGTTCACTGACCGCGGACGCCGGCAAAACTTCGTTGGTTCGAAGGTACCTTGCCCCACCGAAGTCATAACTCACGGTTTCATATTTGAAATTACATTTTTCGGAAATGGCTTTAAGGACCTTCAGGCCTTCATTGACAACTTCGGGCCCAGTCCCGTCGCCAGGAATAACAGCAATTTTATAACTTTTCATGATCGATCTCCCTATGGTGATTCCAAAACTATTTTCGGAATTTTTTTACAGTGAGGGTTGCGTTATGTCCACCGAACCCCAAGGAATTCGAAATCGCGGCATTGACAACGGTTTTACGCGCGACATTTGGGACATAATCCAAATCACAATCAGGGTCAGGAAAATCATAATTGATTGTTGGGGGAATGATATCCTGCTGTGTCGCTAAAACCATCGCGATGAATTCGATTCCACCGGCGGCTCCCAACAAATGACCTGTCATGGATTTGGTTGAACTGATTGCAACTTTTTTGGCATGTTCTTTAAAAACATTTCTAATCGCGATCGTCTCGATTTTATCATTCAACTTTGTCGAAGTCCCATGCGCGTTGATATAATCGATATCGGCGGGAGTTAATCCAGCATCAAGAATAGCTAATTCCATGGCTTTGGCGCCACCTTCTCCTGTTGGATCAGGAGCTGTGACATGGTAAGCATCCCCGGTTCGTCCATAACCAACCAATTCGGCCAAAATCGTGGCCCCTCGTTTTTCGGCGTGCTCTAAAGATTCCAATAAAGCGATTCCAGCCCCTTCTCCCATGACGAATCCATCACGATGCAAATCAAAAGGCCGACTTGCTTTTTCCGGTTCATCGTTGCGTTGGGAGAGTGCTTTTAAAGCCGCAAAACCACCCACGCCTAAAACTGTTGTTGCAGCTTCGGTCCCCCCCGCTAAAACAAGATCAGATTCGCCGTATTGAATCATCCGTAATGCTTCTCCAATCGCATGGGTCGCGGTCGCACAAGCTGTTGTCACACAGACATTAGGTCCTTTGGCACCTGTTAGGATAGAGACCTGTCCTGCCGCTTCATTGACGATCAATTTAGGAATAAGAAAGGGTGATATTTTACCAGGTCCCCGATGGAGATATGTCTCATATTCTTCTTCCATAGTTTTTAAACTACCAATACCGGATCCGATAATAACTCCGAATCGATGGGGGTCTACATTTTTAACATCGAGTTTTGCATTTTTGACAGTTTCAAGGCCAGCAACCACCGCAAATTGAACAAATCGGGCAAGATGCCGAGCTTCTTTAGAGGAAAAGTGGTCTAACGGGTTAAAATCAATAACGTCGCCGCAGATCCTTGAGTCAAATTTACTCGCATCAAAGTGGGTGATGGGGCGAATACCACTTTTTCCTTCAATCAGGGATTTCCAAAATTTTTCGACACCAGTTCCTACGGGTGAAACCACCCCCATGCCTGTTACGACCACTCTTTTTTTATTCATCATAGTGTCTCTTTATAATCAAATGCCCCGATAATGAATATCGGGGCAAGATTTTTCATTTGATGGGTTTAAAATCGTTCACCAGCACTTATGCATTTGCTGTTTTGCTCTCAATGTACTTAATAGCATCGCCGACAGTTGTCATCTTTTCGGCATCCTCATCAGGGATTTCAATATTGAATTCTTCTTCGAGTGCCATGATGAGCTCAACGGTATCCAGCGAATCGGCACCGAGGTCATCGATGAATGATGCTTGAGGAGTGACTTCCTCTGCTTTAACACCTAATTGTTCCGCAATAATTGCCTTGATTTTATCTTCGGTTGCTGATGCCATTAAATGCCTCCTTTTTATCGACTTTTCGTTTACATCCCCATCCCACCGTCAACGACGATGGTTTGCCCAGTTATATAATTGGCATCGGCTGATGCCAAGAACAAGCACACGCCAGCGACATCATGGGGTGTGCCTAGTTTTTGCAAGGGAATCACTTTCAATAATTCTTCGCGAGCTTTATCGCTCAATTTGGCAGTCATATCGGTTTGGATATACCCGGGGGCGACGGCATTCACGGTGATACTTCGGGAAGCAAACTCCTTCGCCACTGACTTGGTGAATCCGATAATGCCGGCTTTACTCGCCGCGTAATTCGCCTGTCCTGCGTTTCCGATGATTCCAATGATCGATGCAATGTTAACAATCTTGCCTTTTTTGGCCTTTAACATTGCCTTGGTGAAGACCTTCGTACAATTGAAGGTTCCTTTGAGATTGACAGTGAGCACGGCATCCCAGTCTGATTCACTCATCCGAAGCAGCAAATTATCCTTGGTAATGCCAGCGTTGTTAACTAATATATCAACGCGATTTGTTTTGTCAAGAATTTTATTGGCCATTTCTTCGACACTTTTAAGATTTGTAACATCACAACTGAAACTTAAGGCCTGAAATCCTTGGCTGGTCAATTCTTGGGCTGTTGTAGCCGCCATTTCGGCATTAATATCAGAGATAATGACGGTTGCCCCTTCTCTGGCAAAGGTGAGAGCAATTTCTTTCCCGATGCCACGAGCTGATCCTGTAATGAGAGCCACTTGATCTTTTAAGCGCATAGAAATAACCATTTGATTTTTAAGGTTCATCTAAGTCAAAAACACGACCATACTATAACAACATAAATTGAATTTGCAAGGAAAAAATAAAAAAAATGGGGAAAGGCTGGGCACCTTTCCCCGTCATGCGGGATCATCACTGGTTGCGGAAGGTAGGAAAATAAGGTAAGACACATTCCGCTACAGTAGTGACGCTACTATACCTCAGAAATTATTTTTACGCAAGAAAAATTGGATGGGGACAGGAAATTAGAGGAATTCAAGTTGAATATGGATAAGGCCTTTTTTCTTAGAGCTTATGTGAGAAAAAGCCGCTTGAGTCAGATCAACAAGTCGTCCTTGTTTAACAAAACGATAATGGGGGCCGCGATCATTGACTCGAACAATAATTGATTTTCCGTTTTCAAGATTCGTAATACGCAGCATTTGGTTAAAGGGCACTCCCCACATGGCACAGGTCATCTCGGTGTCATCAAAGATTTCGTTATTGGCTGTGCGTTTATTGATTCCCGGGTCATGACGAGAGTACCAAGAAGCTTTTCCATTCAGAATGATTTTGTTGCTTGGCGCAGCAATCAATTTATCATGCTGTGTGCGCGGAAAAAGCGTGATGGCGATTGCAAACAATAGGATTAATATTTTTCTTCTCATGTTTTTCCTTTTTGAAAGCGCGAAAAGTTGATAAAGGGTAACATATCATTTCATAATCCGCAAGAAAATCTTCCAGTTGCAAAGTCCATAACTCATTGAATTTTCGTAAGTTGCAAGTCCGAGCAGAAAATTTTACTTTGAAAAGAAAAAATATTTCCAAAAAGAGTCCGAAATCGCTATTTGTTCATAAGGCTCAAGCTTTATTTTTTGATGTCCATTTTTACCGAAACGCTGCGGACATCTCTCATGGCACGAGGCTTTTCGATTTCGACTGTAGCTGAGAGGATTTGTGGGTGCTTCATCACGATTTTAAGAACAAAGTCGGCGAGTTTTTCCAAAAGAAAGAACTTTGTTTTACGGACCCCCTTCTTTATCTCGAGGACAAGGTCCTCGTAATTCATGGCATCGTGAATTGAATCGTTGGCAATAGCTTTGCAGGCTTTATATTGGAATGAAAGGTTAATGATGACCGTTTGTTTCTGAATTCTTTCATGCGAACAGGTCCCAATAATCGTTTTGATTTTAAGATCACGGATGTTAATTGTCGTCATCATCAGTGTTAGTCTTTAATGAGACTTAAGAATTCCGAACGGGTCGAGATTTCTTTGCGAAAACATCCCAGCATACAGGATGTTTTCATGATCGAATTTTGTTTTTCGACCCCCCTCATCATCATGCAAAGGTGCTGGGCTTCGATGACAACTCCCACTCCAGCTGCTTGGGTCGAATTCATGAGGGTTTCCGCGATCTGCTTGGTCAAATTTTCCTGGACTTGAAGTCTTCGGGCAAAAACATCAACAATACGGGCGATCTTGGATAGGCCGATGATTTTTCCTTTGGGGATATATCCGACATGGCATTTTCCAAAAAAAGGTAAAAGATGGTGTTCGCACAATGAATAGAGCTCGATATCCTTAACAATGATCATCTCATCATCGTTGAAAGGAAATATGGCATTATTCAGGATTTCTTCGACTTTTTGGGAATAGCCTTGGGTCAGGTACTCAAAGGCCTTGGCCGCTCGCTGCGGAGTTTTAATCAGGCCGGGACGATGAATATCCTCCCCGATTTGCTGAATTAAATTTCGATAAAGATTTTCCATATACCTCTATATGTCTATTGCTGATGAATAATGAACGTGTGAATATTATCATGGACATGTAAGGATGTCAAATAAGAACAATCAATTGTTCTGATTTTTAAAAAGATTTTAGGAATTATGGTATAATAAACGGAATTTTTAAAAAACTCTTTTAATCCCATTCTCATCATGAAACCGATTGTTGACTATCATTTGCACACCCCTCTTTGCGGACATGCCGATGGAGAACCGAAGCAATATATCCAGCAGGCAATCCGTGTGGGTTTAAAAGAAATCGGGTTTTCCGACCATGCCCCCCTCGTTCTGTACGAGGCCCCCGATATCACCATGTCTATGGCGCAGTTGCCCGTCTACTATCGGATGATTAAAGATCTTCAGAAAAAAAGTAAAAGAATAAAAGTCAAAGTCGGAATTGAAGCGGATTTTATTCCCGGATATGAAGTAAAAACAAAAAAAATCCTAAAACAATATCCTTTTGACTATGTGATCGGGTCTGTGCATTTTATAGGCCGTTGGGGGTTTGATAATTTAGCAGAAAATGATGAATGGACCAGGCATGATGTGGATGATGTGTATCGAGAATATTATTCTTTGCTACGCCAAGCGGCCAAGTCCGAACTCTTCGATATTATGGGCCATGTCGATTTGGTTAAGAAATTCGGACATTATTCCAAAAGGGACATGACAGCCGAGATTAAAAAAACCGCCAAAACATTTAAGAAATATCATGTGGCAATTGAGATTAATACTTCGGGATTGAGAAAGCCCGCTAAAGAAATTTATCCATCATTAAAGGCGTTAAGAATTTACTGTCAGGCAGGTGTTCCGATTACGTTTGGCTCAGATTCCCATTCTCCCCTTGATGTCGGAAAAGACTTCAACAAGGCACGGCTTTGGGCCAAAAAGGCGGGATACAAAGAATATTTGACATTTCAAGCGCGAAAAGTGGATCAGGTCCTCCCCCTTTGATTTTTGCAAACTCTACTTCCTTCCGTAGTCTTCGCTCAGGTGCTTTTCAAGAATCCTGATAAATTGGTCTTTCAGATTTTTCCCTTGAAGCACACAGACTTTTTTTCCTTTAATATAAACAGGGGCAATAGGATCTTCGGCCATGCCCGGCAAACTGATGCCGATATCAGCTTGACGGCTTTCTCCAGGGCCATTGACCACACAACCCATGATCGCGATTTTGAGTTTTTCGATTCCTCGATATTTTATTTTCCATGAAGATAATTTTGAATCAATGGCGTCATGGATGTCTTGGTTTAGAGTTTGAAAAGAGTTTTTGTCTGTGCGTCCGCATCCGGGACAACTAATAACGGTCGGTTGGAAATATCGAAGACCCAGCGATTGCAAAACAGTTTGGCAGACTTCAACCTCGCGGGTTCGCGGAATCCCGGGGTTTGGGGTGAGAGAAACGCGAATGGTGTCCCCGATCCCTTCATTGAGCAATATCCCTAAGGCTATAGAACTGGACGAAATTCCTATCGTATCACTGCCAGCCTCGGTCAATCCCAAATGGATCGGAAGATTGGATTTCGCGGCCAATTGACGGTTGACACGGACCATGTCTGATACAGATGACATTTTGACGCTGAGAATGATTTTGTCTTTTTTTAAACCTAATTTTTGGGCATATTCACTGCTTTGCAAGGCACTTTCAACCATGGCCTCGCAGATGATTTCGTGCGGCAATTTTGGTTTCCTGGACCTGATATTTTTGTCCATGAGCCGGGAAGTCAGTTCGGGATCCAGAGAACCCGAATTGACTCCGATACGGACGGGTTTATTGTGTTGAGTTGCGATTTTTATGATCGTGGCAAAATTTTGATCGTGTTGTTTTTTTCTTCCGACATTTCCCGGATTGATACGATATTTGCCCAACGCCTTTGCGCACGCCGGATATTCTTTTAACAAAAGATGCCCGTTAAAATGAAAGTCCCCAATAATCGGAGTTCCGTAACCTTTGTCGCGCAGCATTCGGATGATCTCAGGAACGGCTTTGGCTCCTCGGGAATCATTAACGGTCCAGCGGACCATTTCTGACCCCGCATCAATCAATTGGATGGTTTGCTTTAAAGTTGACGGAATATCCGAGGTCGGCGTATCGGTCATTGACTGAACAATGATCGGATGTCCCATTCCCACAGAAATCCGTCCGATCTTAACAACCGTTGTTTGACGTCTTATTTTGGTTTGATGAGTTGGACAGGTCATGGAAAGTTTTTGACGTTGAATGGTCTCGTGTTATAATTGGTCAACATTATAAATCTGAACAAAGGTCGGTTCAATGGAAATTTATTTGGCCCATACTCAGGGATTTTGCGCTGGGGTTGCCCACGCGATCGGAATACTCAATTTGGTCTTGGAAAAATATCCCCATCCCATTTATGTTTACCACGAAATTGTCCATAACACGGCGGTGGTTGAGGATTTTAAGAACAAAGGCGTTATTTTTGTCGAACAAATCCAGGATATTCCTGACAATGCGCGGGTTGTGTTCAGTGCCCATGGGGTTTCTCCCCGTGTCATCGAGGAAGCGAAATCAAAAAATCTTTTTTATATTGATGCGACATGTCCTTTAGTCAAGAAAGTCCATGATGAAGCAAGAAAGTTGTCAGAAAAAGCCATTGATGTTATTGTCATTGGCCATAAAGCTCACGAGGAAGTTATCGCAACGTTGGGATATGTCCGCTCGGATCTTAGTCATCTCATCCAGAAAGGATCGGATATAGATACCTTGCAAATTTCGCCAGAAAAACCGGTTGGATATCTGACACAGACGACCTTGTCTCTGGATGATACCGCGTCCTTAATTCAAAAGCTGAAAACCCGATTTATCCATATGATTTCGCCTCCCAGCAAGGACATTTGCTACGCCACCCAAAATCGCCAGAATGCTATTAAAGAATTGGCGAAAATTTGTGATATAATCATCATCTGCGGTTCCAAAAATAGCTCAAACACGAATCGGTTAAAAGAAACAGCTGAGAAGTTCGACATTAAAACATATATGGTCGATCACGCTCGAGAATTTGATCTGGGGTTATTGAAAAAGGCTTCTAAAGTCGGGATCAGTTCTGGGGCATCTGTTCCCCGTTCGATTGTTGATGAATTGATCAAAAAAATCAAAAATGCGTATCCGGATTCCAAGATACATACATCGCGAAGCCCGGAACGTAAAATCCGATTTCCTTTACCGAAAATTTAATCAAATGGCGAAATTGATTATTAATGACAATGAATATTCCCTGCCGGATCAATCCTCTATTGCGGAAGTCTGTGCAAGCGCAGGGGTCATTTTTAATTGCAATAACGGCGTTTGTGGAAGCTGTTTGATTGAAGTGCTTGAGGGTTCGCAACGATTAAGTGATTTAACTCAAGAAGAACTGGATTTAGGCCTGGACGTCCATCGTCGTTTGGCCTGTCAATGCTTCATTCAATCAGGAACGGTCAGGATTAAATTTTGATGAAAAAGAAATCTCATCTAATAACGAAAAAAGGTGATTCCGGAATGAGCTTGCTCTTAACGGGTGAAAGTTTTTCAAAATGTGCGGTACAGTTTGACGCTATGGGCGATTGTGATGAATTAGTATCTTTTTTAGGGATCGCTCGTCAGCATGCCCGCAAAAAGTTTATTAAAAAAGCATTGGAATCTATTCAGAACCACATTTTCATCGCAGGGAGTGAAATCGCGTCTCATCAAAGTAAGGCCCCACAATTGAAGGAGAGAATTTCTGAACGCTGTGTTGCGCAGATGACCCGGGATTGCGAAATACTCATGAAAAAATTACGCATCCCTTCTCGCTTTGTTATTCCCGGCGAAACAATTTCCTCGGCCTACCTCGATTATGCACGGGCACTCGCTCGCCGGTGTGAACGTCGCGTTGTTCTCTTGGATCAACAAGGCCTGATCTGCAATAAAAATCTTATCGTCTGGTTCAACCGATTATCCGATTATCTTTATCTTTTAGCCCGTGCCGAAGGAAAAAACTAATGGCGAACGTTTCATATCTTTCCTTTCTGACAAAATTCAATATTCCGTTTACTCCCAAGGTTTCT
>CAZAPN010000036.1:0-12396 GCA_964487145.1 uncultured Planctomycetales bacterium
AGGAGTTCTTACCCCGAACCCTGTTCAGGTTAGGGGTTAATTTCGATGACGGCACAACTTATGGACGAGCAAAGCGAGGAACATAAGGTGTAAGCCGGAATTGATCCCAAACGTGAACGCAAGTGAACATTTGGGACAATGTGTTCAGACTGCTTAAAAATCAAACAGTCTGAGTTAATTCGCGCTTTGGTTTATGTCAGGCGGCCTGTGTCCACCATCCATAAATCAAGTGCTCATTAAAGGAGATTTAGATGAATATAGCAATGATTGGTTCAGGTTACGTTGGGTTAGTAACGGGTGTTTGTCTGGCAGAAATCGGGCACCATGTGATTTGCGCGGATAATGATGCCCAGAAAATTAAATTATTAAAGCAGATGAAGATGCCGATTTATGAGCCGGGTTTAGATGTTTTGATCAAGCGCAACGTGAAACAAAAACGTTTATCTTTTACGACCTCGATCAAAGATGCAACAAAAAAATCTAAAGTCATCTTTATTGCCGTGGGCACCCCGTCGAAGGAAAACGGCGATGCCGATTTGACCTATGTCGAAAATGTGTCCCGTGAAATTGCGAAAAACATGGATTCCTATAAGCTTATTGTCGAAAAGTCCACGGTCCCCGCGGCAACGGGGCAGCGGATTGAACAAACCGTCCGATTAAACCTGCCCAAGAAATTTTCTAATCGCAAAGACACCTTGAAATTTGACGTGGCATCCAACCCGGAGTTTTTGCGTGAAGGTTCGGCGGTCCATGATTTTATGAATCCGGATCGCATTGTCGTTGGGGTTGAAACCAAAGAGGCCGAAAATTTGTTAAGGGAGATTTATAAACCTTTGAAGGCGGTTGTTGTTGTCACGAATATGAATTCGGCCGAAATCATTAAGCACGCGTCGAACTCGTTTTTAGCGACGAAGATTTCTTTTATTAATGCCGTTGCGCAGATTTGTGATCGTGTAGGGGCGGATGTGTTGAAGGTTGCCGAAGGGATGGGTATGGACAAGCGGATTGGCCGGGCCTTTTTGGATGCCGGAATCGGATATGGCGGAAGCTGTTTTCCGAAAGATGTTGATGCGTTTATCCGTTTAAGCGAAAAAAGCGGTTATGACTTTACGTTGCTTAAAGAAGTCCGCCGGGTGAATGAAGAACAAAAGAAACTATTTGTCCGCTTGATCGAGGACAAGCTGTGGATCCTCAAGGATAAGGTCATTGGGATTTTAGGTTTGGCCTTTAAGTCGAACACGGATGACATGCGCAATGCCCCGTCTTTGGATATTATTCGGGCCCTTCAAGCCGAGGGCGCCAAGATCAAGGCCTATGACCCTCAGGCCATGGATAAAGCGAGTAAAGAGCTAAAGGATGTGAGGTTTTGTAAAGATCCGTATTCATTGGCATCGGGTTGCGATTGTTTGTTGATATTGACGGAATGGCCGGAATTTAAAAAGGTCGATTTTAATAAAATCGCGGGATTGGTGAGGCAACCTTTGATTTTCGACGGACGGAACATTTATGACAAAGACGAAATGAAGAAAAAGGGGTTTGAATATTTCGGGGTGGGGCGGGGAAGTATCACAAAACGATCGTAGTTTTCTAAAAAGGATATTTTATGAAAGGTGTCATTCTCGCAGGTGGATTGGGAAAGCGTTTAGAACCGTTGACGCGGGTGACCAATAAACATCTTTTGCCGGTTTTTGATAGGCCTTTGATTTATTATCCAATTGAGACCCTTGTGGAAGCCGGGATTTCCGATATCTTGATTGTGACCGGGGGAAATAGTGCCGGGGATTTCTTGAAACTTTTGGGCAACGGCGAAGATTTCGGGATCCATGGTATCCATTATGCCTTTCAAAAAGGGGAAGGCGGGATTGCCGATGCGTTGCGTCTAGCTGAGCATTTTGTGGGCAAGGATAAGTTTGTTGTCATCTTAGGGGACAATATCGTGGATGTCTCCATTAAGAAGTATGTGAATGATTTTCGAAAGCAAAAAAAAGGGGCGCGGATCCTCATTAAGAAAGTCGTGGATCCCGAGCGTTTTGGTGTGGTTAAGATGAAAGGTGAAAAAATCGTTTCCATTGTTGAAAAGCCGAAACAGCCTCCATCGGATTATATTGTGACCGGTATTTATATGTATGATGCGCAGGCGTTTGATTTTATCCGTCGGTTAAAACCCTCCAAGCGAGGTGAATACGAAATCACGGATGTCAATAATATGTATCTGAAGAAAAAACAGCTTTCCTATAATGTCCTCGGAGGCCATTGGACAGATTGCGGGACTTTTCGGTCTCTTTTTCGGGCAAATTTGATTATGGCCCGGAAAAACCTCAAAAAAGAATTGCCGAATTTATAAGAAAATGAGGAGTCCTATGTCTTATCTATTGAAAGAGAAAATTAATTCCAAAAAAGCAAAGTTGGCCGTTGTGGGGTTGGGATATGTCGGGCTTCCCCTGGCGGTCAGTTTTGCCAAGGTAGGATTTAAAGTTTATGGCCTTGATAAAGACCATGACCGCGTGGCCCGCATCCGCAAGAAACAAAGTTATATCTTGGACATTTCCTCAAAAGAAATTGCGTCGGTGGTCCATCGCGGGCGATTTGAAGCCTCGATGGATTTCGATATCCTCAAACAAGTCGATGCGATTATTATTTGCGTCCCTACCCCGATTAAACGAAAATACACGCCGGACATTTCCTATATTTTGAGTGCCGTGCAAACCGTGGCAAAGCATCTGAAGCCCGGAACGTTGATTGTTTTGGAAAGTACAACTTATCCCGGAACGACCGAAGAATTGATGAGGCCCGAATTGGAACGATACGGATTAAAACTCGGGAAAGATTTTTATCTGTCATTTTCCCCGGAACGAATAGATCCTGGGAATAAACACTATGATGTGACCCGGATTCCGAAAGTTGTTGGAGGGCTTACTCCTGTTTGCGGGGAGTTGACGAAATTGCTTTATGAAAAAATTATCAAAAAAGTTCATCTCGTGTCTTCGGCACGGGCTGCGGAAATGACGAAGTTGCTAGAAAATTCATTTCGGATTATCAATATCGGTTGGATTAACGAAACTGCGATGATGTGTCACAAACTGAAAATTAATATTTGGGAAGTCATTGAGGCCGCCAAAACAAAGCCATTTGGTTTTATGCCATTTTTCCCAGGGCTGGGGGTGGGGGGGCACTGCATCCCTGAGGACCCTCTTTATTTATATTGGAAAGCGAAGCATCATGGATTCCATTCGAAATTTATTAAATTAGCTGCCGATATCAATGCAGCCATGCCCGAATATGCCATCCATCGTTTAGAATCGATGCTTAAAACACGCAAGAAAAGTTTGCGGAAAAGCCATGTTTTGGTCAGTGGTGTCACCTATAAAAAGGATGTGAAAGATTTGCGCAAGTCCCCGTCGATTAAATTGATTGAACTTCTTCAGTCGATGAAGGTTAAGGTGAGTTATTTTGATCCGATTATTCCTTATTTGAATATGAATGGCATTCATTTGCGATCGGTCGAATTGACGAAAAAGCATTTAGCTTCATTCGATTGTGTTGTGATTGCCACCGACCACACCAAGGTCGATTACAAGCTTATTTTAGATTCAGCGAAAATGATTTTTGATGTTCGCAATGTTTATAAAGATATCAAATCTGCAAAGGTTGAAAAACTTTAAGGTGAGCAGAATAAAGGAGATTTTGAAATGACCTCGCGAAAGAAAGTGGCTTTGATTACCGGCGGCGCCGGGTTCCTTGGCAGTCATCTGTGTGACGCATTTTTGGCGCGTGGCTGCAAAGTCATTTGCATGGACAATCTGATTACGGGTGACAAGCGAAACATTGCCCATCTTTCTAAAAACAAAAATTTTGAATTTGTTTTACACAATGTTTCAAAAACAATTTCTGTGCCCGGCTCTATTGATTATGTCCTGCACTTTGCTTCGCCGGCAAGTCCGGTGGATTATCTCAATTATCCGATTCAGACGTTAAAGGTCGGGTCTTTGGGAACGCATAATACATTGGGTGTCGCTAAAGCCAAAAAGGCGAGATATTTGTTGGCCTCTACTTCCGAGGTGTACGGGGATCCATTAGTGCACCCTCAGCGCGAGGATTATTGGGGACACGTGAATCCCGTCGGTCCCCGGGGCGTCTATGATGAGGCCAAGCGTTTTGCGGAAGCCATTACCATGGCTTATCGTCGGGTCCATAAGATGGATACAAAGATTGTCCGAATTTTTAATACCTATGGCCCTCGGATGCGGATGCAAGATGGCCGGGTGGTCCCTAATTTTATTTATCAGGTTTTGCATAAAAAACCATTGAGTGTTTATGGCAACGGAACACAGACCCGTTCTTTCTGTTATGTTTCTGATTTAGTCGATGGGATCATCCGGCTCCTGTTGTCGGATATTCCCGGGCCTGTCAATATCGGCAATCCGAAAGAGTTCACGATTGGCGAGTTTGCGAAATTAATTCTGAAGCTTTCAGGTTCGAAAAGCAAAATTATTTATGAGCCCCTTCCGATTGATGATCCCAAACAGCGCCGTCCGGATATTAGCCTTGCCAAAAAAGCTCTCAAGTGGCAGCCGAAGGTTAGCCTCGAAGCAGGGCTTCAGCAAACGATCGATTGGTTCAAAGCCCACAAGGAGATCATGGCCTAATGACCGAGTATCGAGGAATTACACCTGAAGACTTAGCGAATTTTGAAAAAGAGATCGCGGATATCTTTGCTACGGGTGCGATCCGAGCACCTGTCCATTTGCGTTCCGGGCGAGAAGAAGAATTGATTCGGATCTTCAAGGAAAAGCAGATCAGCGATGATGATTACATTTTCGGTTATTGGGATTCCCATGAGTTGGCCTTGTTAAAAGGGGTGCCCCGTGAAGAAGTCAAACAAGCGATCTTGGAGGGCAAAAGCATTTCGCTGTGTTTTCCGAAATATAAAATGCTTTCTTCTGGAATCGTCGGAAGCCTGATGGGAACGGCGGTGGGAGTTGCCTGGGCCTTAAAGAGGAAAGAAAGCGCGGGACATGTTTATATCTTTTGCGGAGACATGTCTTCGGAAACAGGGATATTTTTTGAATCCGTCAAATATGCCGTGAATTTCAATTTGCCGGTAACTTTTATTGTTTCCGATAACGGATTAAGTGTGATGACCAAAACGCGTGAAACCTGGGGGTGTGAAGACCCCTGGTTTAAAGATACGAAGTTCGAAAAGAAGATCATTTATTTTAAATACCAAAACGGTTTTCCCCATTCGGGATTGGGGAAGTTGATTAAATTTTAGGGTACAGCGTATAGCGTTTAGCGGATAGGGTAGAATTTGCATTCTCTAACCGCTTTACGCTATCCGCTAAACCTGAGGGTTTCTTTTATGAAATATTTCGACGAACTTAAACGAACCATGGAATGGATGGCACAACATCCTAAGACGATTTTCGTCGGACAAACCGTGGGCGTTCCGGGGACCTTCATGTATCAAACGTTAAGAGATGTCTCTAAAGACAAAGCCTTGGAATTACCCGTCAACGAGAGTTTCCAAATGCAGTTTTCGATCGGACTTGCCTTGGCTGGATACATTCCGATTTCAGTCTATCCCAGGCAGAATTTTTTATTGATCGCAACCGGGGATATGGCCAATATGCTCGATAAGATCCCAGCGATTAGTTCGAATGAATTGGTCCCTAAGGTCATTATTCGGGTCGCGGCAGGGCCTTATGAGCCGGTTCATCCTGGACATCAGCATGTCGGGAATTATCTGGAGTCTTTTAAGCGGATGTTTGCGACCATTGATGTCGTGGAACTCAATGAACCCGAAGATATTTTTCCTGCGTACCAGCATGCCCTCGAACGGGAAGACAATCGCTCAACGCTTTTGATTGAGCACGGGAATTATTATAATCAAAAATAAAGTTCACTTGCCAACTGATAGTATGGATAAAAATTCTAAAATTCTGATCGTCGGTCATAACGATATCATCGACAAATCATTAAGCGATTATTTTATCTCGCAGGGGTTTCCCTTTGTCTATGCCAGTGCCGTCATCGGTTTGAATGTCTTTGACCAAAAAGAAGTTTGGGATTTCTTTGAAGCCAAACGTCCGGAATATGTTTTTTTATCATCGATCCGTTCCGGTGGGATCGCGGCCAATCAAAAATATCCGGCTGAATTTATCTATTCCAATCTCGAATGCCAGAATAACGTGATCCATACCGCTTATCGGTATGGGATTAAAAAACTTCTTTTTCTTTCTGGGTCGTGTTCTTACCCGAAAGAATGTCCCCAGCCGATTAAGGAAGAATCTCTATTGACGGGACCGCTTGAAGTAACAAGCGAAGCGTATTCTGTCGCCAAGATTGCCGGCATGAAGATGTGCCAGGCTTATAAAAAACAATATGGGTTTAATGCGATTGTTGGCATTCCCGCAACCGTTTATGGGCCAGGAGTTGTTGTGGAACCCGAAAATGCTCATGTTATTATGGCTTTAATCACAAGGTTCGCCGACGCTGTCCGTAAGGGGGACAAAGAATTGGTTGTCTGGGGAAGCGGAAATCCTCGCAGAGAATTTCTTTATCGGGATGATTTTGTCAATGCTTGCCTTTTTTTAATGGACCATTATGAGGGAGAAGATTTTATAAATATGGGGTGTGGAGAAGATGTCTCGATTAAAGAGTTGGTTCAGATCTTGAAAGAAGTTTCCGGATTTAAAGGAAAAATTATTTTTGACCGTTCTAAACCGGACGGCACCATGAAAAAGCTTATGGACAACCGCCGCATCAGCCGCTTGGGGTGGAAAGCCCAGGTCAAGTTGGAAGAGGGCGTTCGTAAAACGTATGGGGGGTATATTAGTTAATCCTAGTAATATCTTGTCTTTTTTCAAAAAAGGAGGGAATATGAAGAAAAAAATAATTTTTTTTGTGTCAGCCATTATTCTCCTTTCTTCTTATGCGAATGCAACGGAACAGATTACTTTAACAACCTATTATCCATCTCCTTTTGGGGCGTATGACCGGTTGAGATTGCTTCCCCGACCTGAATTAACCGAAACTCCTTGCCACTTAGGTTTGATGTATTTTCGGGACGCAGATAATCGTTTACAGATCTGTGAAGCTGATAGCGCTGGAAATCCTTTTTGGGGACCTTTGGGGGTTTGGGTTCAGGAGGGGAATGACATTTTTCCTAAGGAAGGAACCCGTCCGAATGTAGGCATAGGAACAACGAGTCCAGATGCTAAATTGGACGTGGATGGTGATAGTATCCTAAGAGGACGAGTTGCTATTGGAGGAACTCGATCGGGTACTTTTTCTGAATATTTTAAATCAGGAGCAACTTTATATGTGGATCAAGCGATGGATGATCCTGATATGGATGGAACTACTTATTTAGGGTATTCCGCTTATTTTTCTGGGATAGTTGGTTTTGGTTGGACAGGAGCATATTATGGTGGAAGCGATCTGGGGGGATCTGGACGAATAATGATAGGAGACCATATTGATTCAGGTCTATGGGCGGATGTTCCATCGGCATCAATGGCAGCCGTTGTTGGAGTCGGTGGGGATAAAGGGGTATGGGGAATCGCTAATGGTATCTCAGGGTTTGGAGTTGCGGGTACAGGGACAACCGTGGGTGTCGTTGGTTACTCTGAAACAGGGGTAGGAGTTGATGGAAAAGGAGAAACAGGTCCTGGAGTCGTTGGTAGTAGTCTTTCAGGGCCTGGTGTCCTCGGACAAGTGGGTTTTGGTGATGAACATGCTTATTCAGGGAATGTCGGAGTTGTCGGTGTAAGTAGTAATATTGGTGTTAAAGGGATTAGTAGTGGGAATACGGGGGTATATGCACAAGGTCTTCAATATGGTATTCATGCGATAGCCTCTGGTTATGCGGGATTCTTTGATGGGGATGTTTTAATTGGGACTGATGATAATCCCACATCATTAAAAGTCGCTGGAACAGCTTTAGTTACAAAACAGTTAACAGTGAGTGAGCGTGTTATTGCGTGGGGTGACCGTGATCTGGCACGAGAGATTGACGATTTGGATGACAAAATTGATGATAAGTGTTTTAGTGAGAGCACTATAAAAAAGTGGATTAGTGATGCTATTGCCGCACATGCCGCTCCTTAATAACATTTGATAATAAAACAGTAGGAAAGTGAGCTGGGGGAGAGATCTGCTAATTCAAAATATCAAGAGGAGGATATTTTAAGATGAAAATTTTAGTTACCGGTGGGGCCGGGTACATCGGCTCCGTGATGGTTCCCATGCTTTTAAAGGAAAAGCATGAGATCACGGTTTTGGATAACTTTATGTACAACCAAACATCACTTTTGGATTGTTGTCACGACGATAACTTCAAAATTGTCCGCGGTGATACCCGCGATAAGAATTTGATGACAAAGCTACTCAAAGACGCCGATGCGATTTTTCCGTTGGCGTGCTTGACTGGGGCGCCTTTGTGTAACAAGGACCCGATCGGGGCCCAGACGATCCTGCTTGATGCTATTAAAATGATTGTGGAATTGCGCAGTAAAAAGCAGATGATTATATTTCCGACGACAAACAGTGGTTATGGTATCGGTGAAAAAGGGAAATTTTGCACGGAAAAAACGCCTTTGCGACCGGTGTCCCTGTATGGGCGCTTAAAAGTTGATGCGGAAAATCTTTTATTGGATTCCGGCAATAGCATCACGTTACGTCTGGCAACGGCGTTTGGCGTGAGCCCGCGGATGAGACTTGATCTGTTGGTCAATGACTTTACCTACCGTGCAGTTTATGACCGTTTTGTTATTTTATTTGAAGCCCATTTTAAAAGAAATTATATTCATGTCCGAGATGTAGCCAAGGCGTTTATCCATTCACTGAATCGTTTTGACAAGATGAAAAACGAGCCTTACAATGTGGGGCTTAGCGATGCCAATTTAAGCAAACTGGAACTTTGCCAGGAAATTAAGAAACAGGTTCCGGAATTTTATTTTTATGAATCTCCCATCGGAGAAGACCCCGATAAGCGTGATTATATTGTGAGTAACGAAAAGATTGAAAAAACCGGATACAAACCTGATGTTTCCTTGTCGAAAGGGATTCAGGAATTAGTCAAGGCCTATCAAGTCATTAAACGAAACCAATACGCCAATGTTTAGTCAGTTGGCGAGTTGACGAGTTGGCGAGTTTTTCGAGTTGAAAAATATTTTAAGGAATATTTTTTAAACTCGTTCAACTCGTGAACTCGGGAATTCGACAACTTTTCGAATTATGTCTCAGAAAACCGACATTGTTTTTATCAAAGCAAATAATCAGCGCCGGATCTATCAGGATTTAAGCGATGATTTTACAGGGATTGAACTTCCCTTATGGTTGGCCTTGACCGCGGCTTATGTGAGGGACCAGGATTATTCCGTGGCTGTCATTGATGCGGAGGCGGAGAATCTCAACGTCCAAGAGACCGTAGCCAGAGCGGCCAAACTTCATCCGACACTCGCGAGTATTATCGTGTCAGGGACCAATCCATCCGCGTCCACCATGAATATGCCTGCCGCCGGGGAATGCCTCAAAGAATTTCGTATGGCCTATCCTGAAATTGCAACTTCGATTTCAGGTTTACATCCCTCAGCCTTGCCTGAAAGGACCGTTCTTGAAGAAGAGGCCGATTTTGTGATTGTGGGTGAAGGTCTTTTGACGCATGTCGAATTGTTAGAGGCCTTAAAACGAGGATTGAAGAAGACAGGAGATTTTTCTATCCCCGGGCTTTGGTATAAGCGCGATGGTCAAGTTGTTTCCAATCCCCGGGCCGCGAATGTTAAAGATTTAGCTACCTTGCCGATGCCTGCGTGGGATCTTTTACCGATGCATAAATACCGGGCCCATAATTGGCATTGTTTCGAAGATGTCGATAATCGGCAGCCTTACGGGGTCATTTATACGAGCTTGGGTTGTCCTTTTAGTTGCAGTTTTTGTTGTATCAATGCGATTTTCGGCGGCCCGGGAATCCGTTATCGCCCTCCTGAAAAAGTCGCGCAAGAGATTGATTTTTTGGCTAAAAATTATAAGGTCAAGAATATTAAAATCATTGATGAGATGTTTGCGTTAAATGCGCGCCATATTGAGGAGCTTTGCGACCGGATTATCGCCTTGGGCCATGATTTGAACTTTTGGGTCTATGGCCGGATTGATACGGTAAAAGATTTTATGCTTCCGAAAATGAAAAAAGCCGGGATGGATTGGGTGGCTTATGGGATAGAGGCCGGAAGTAAAAAAGTGCGTGATGGAGTTTCTAAAGGACGTTTTAGTCAAGACGATATTAAGCGTGTCGTGAAAATGACCCAGGACGCCGGTATTTATATTGTCGGAAATTATATCTTTGGCCTGCCCGATGATGATTATGACACGATGAAAGAGACGCTCGATTTAGCTAAAGAATTAAATTGTGAATACTCGAATTTTTATTGTGCCATGGCCTATCCAGGCTCGGAATTGTATCATGAGGCCGTCAGACGTGGCTGGCCCCTTCCTAAAAAATGGGAAGGCTATTCCCAGTTTGGGGAAGAGAGTTTTCCTTTACCGACGAAATATCTGTCCGGAGGCGAGGTCTTGAGTTTCCGCGATAAAGCGTTTGATGATTACTATAGTGATCCCCGTTATTTGAACATGATGGAAAAGAAATTCGGTTCCAAGACCGTTGAACATATTAAAAAGATGTGTGCGATAAAATTGCGGCGAAAATATGCCGAGCCGTTAAAGGTCGATGTTTTTAAAGATTAAAGTTTAAAGAATGAAAAGAGGTTAACATGATCATCAGCCGAACTCCCTTTCGCGTATCATTTTTTGGAGGCGGAACCGATTATCCCGCCTGGCACAATGAACACCAGGGCGCTGTCCTTGCCACAACCATCGATAAATATTGTTATATCACCTGTCGCTATTTGCCGCCGTTTTTCGAATACAAATCCCGGATTATTTATTCCAAAATGGAACATGTGCAAACTCCTTCGGATATCCAACACCCGGCTGTCCGCGAAGTTTTAAATTTTTTAAAAATTAAAGAAGGGATTGAAATCCATCATGACGGTGATTTGCCAGCGCGCACGGGGTTAGGGTCCAGCTCGTCTTTTACCGTTGGTTTGTTAAATGCCCTTTATGCCCTTAAGGGGATCATGCCGACGAAAGAGCGCTTGATGAACGAGGCCATTTTTATCGAACAAAAAAGATGCAAAGAAAACGTCGGCTGTCAAGATCAGGCCTTGGCCGCGTATGGGGGATTCAATTGTATCGAATTCGGCGGCGAACATCATCTCCAGGTGCGTAAAGTCACGATCACCCCGGAGAAGCTCAAGGCGTTGCAGGACCACTTGATGTTGTTCTTTACAGGGTTTTCGAGAACCGCTTCGGAAATTGCCGCTCACCAGATCAAAAACATTCCGCGCAAGAAGACTGATCTTAAGATCATGTATTCCATGGTCCAAGAGGCCCTTGATATTTTAAACAGTGATCGTTTGCCGGCGTTTGGCCGATTGCTTCATGAAAGCTGGAAAATCAAACGGACGTTATCCGATAAGATTTCGACACCGTTTATTGATGAGGTCTATTCCCGGGCCAAAAAAGCCGGAGCGCTCGGCGGGAAGATTTTGGGAGCAGGGGGAGGCGGATTTTTGTTATTATTTGTTCAGCCTGAAAAACAATCGAAGGTGAGACATCAGTTAAATAAGCTTTTGGAAATCCCTATCAAATTTGAAAATTTAGGGACCCAGATTATTTTTTATCAACCCAATACGGGAAAAGTTGTTTAATCCTTCAGTGAATCCTTTAGAAAATATTGATGTTTTGGTCCTTTGCGGTGGCCTTGGCAAAAGGCTTCGTTCGGAAATCGGCGAATCTCAAAAAACCTTAGCCCGAATCCATGACCGTCCATTTTTAGAGTTTCTTTTAACGGAGTTGCATGCTCAAGGATTTCGCCGATTTATCCTTTGTGCCGGATATAAAGCGGATGATGTCGAAGATTTCGCCAAGAAAATTTCCGGCAAACTCATGGTTGAAGTTTCCAAAGAACTCGAGCCCTTGGGCACCGGGGGCGCGATTAAAAACGCGCAAAAACTTGTTCGAAGCAATCCCTTTGTTGCCCTCAACGGCGATTCCTTTTGTCCGTTGAATTACAAAGAATTTGTCGAATTCCATCGTCAGCATAAGGCGATTGGCTCTATCGTTTTGACCCAAGTCCATGACCCCAAGGATTATGGCTCTATTCTCGTTGATAATACCGATCGTATCGTCAGCTTCCAGGAAAAGATCGAAAACGCATCTTCAAATGTCATCAGTACAGGGATCTATTGTTTTGAGAAAAATATTTTTGATTTGATGCCGTCAGAGAAAAGTTTTTCAATTGAAAAAGATTTTTTTCCGAAAATAGCCGGCAAAGGT
>CAZAPN010000037.1:0-3765 GCA_964487145.1 uncultured Planctomycetales bacterium
GGCACTCAATCCACTCCAGAAGAAATTGAGAAATTTCATGCGGCCCTTCGAGAGATTTTGGCCAACAATCAAGATCGCCAAGAATATTTCTCAGAATTAATCGCCAAGCTTTTTGATTTAGCGAAACAGCGACAGGATGCGATTGCGAAGATCCCTCATGTTAATTGGGAGTGTCCCTGTACAGATAAGGAACTTTTCATGGATGCGGTGGTTGACGCCTATCGAAAGGAGATCAGAAGTTTTGGAGGAGGTTTGTCCGACGAAGAAAGGCTCAATATATTGCGACGTGTCACTCAAGAAATTCTTGCTGGGCGTTTTGCACAAATGGTCGCGGGTCTTGACCAGGGGCTTATGCCTTCCCAGGGGAAGCAGGCCCTTCAAGAGTTATTCGATGAAGAATTTTCTTTTGAAATGGCACAAGATACTCTGCTTTTGACCGTTTTGCGTAAAGATGATGAATTCATTAAGGAATTGTGTGCCGGTGATTCCTTTTTCAATCTGGAAGTTTTGACCGAAGAATTCCGTGATACCGTTCAAAAGAATCTTTTGGGTCCATGGGAAGGCCAATCAACTTGGAGAAATATTACTATCGAAGAGGGTCCCCGGGATGAATTTTCTTTTATAAGATGGCTTAAAAATATCGCCGGTCAATTTTTGCCCAGACCTTCGTGGAAGACGGTCGGGGCAGTTGCCGCCGTGGGGATCGTCGCTGTCGGGGCGTACGCCGGGATTTCTGCGTTGCATAATAGCTCTCAGCTTTTTGTTCAGGGTGATTCGTCGGGAATGCCGCAATGGGGGAATGATGGTTCACAGTTGACACAAGAACAAGCTCCAGGCTACAGGCCTCAGGCCGCAGGTGAAAGTCTATTGTCTAATGTCTATAATCTACAGTCCACGGTCGACGGTCCACAGTGGACGGAAGTACAAGCTTCAGGCTACAGGCCGCAGGCTACAAGCGACACGCCTCAGGTCGCAGGCAAAAGTCTATGGTCTAATGACTATTGTCTAGAGTCCTCAGTCGACAGTCCACAGACCATAGTCGACCATGGACTGTCGACCGTGGACCAACAAACATCTTTACAGTCCCTTTTCTCCACACCTTTGGCTGAAGCCTTAGAATCTCAATTAAGAACCCCCGCGACAATGGAGGGTACATTAAGTGTGATAGCGATTGATGGAATCGATGATCGCTTCTCGACCACGCGATATACGCTTTGCCTCGATGATGGTCAGCATTATGAGATCAATGAATCATTAATTGGTCCTGCGATGAAGAATGGTTCCAGAATTAAAATAGAAAAAGCTCAGGTCTCAGTAAATCATACCGTGCAATCAGGAAATCTGACGATTGGGAATTGCGCTCTTTCGAAAGCAGATTTGTCGACCAGTGATGAGTCTATGGGCCCGAAAGGCGTTGCGGTCATTTGTGTCAATTTCCGGGATGATAAAACCAAACCTTGGACCCAAGCCCAGCTTTATAGTGCATGTTTTGATACAAAGAATCCAGTTTCTATTACAAATTATTATAAGGAAAATTCCTACGGGAATACCTCATATACGGGAAAAATCTTTGATAATAACGGGACGTGGTACACCTTAGATATGGACAAGCCAACATTGCGTGATTCCAACGGGCTTCCGTTCAGTAGCGACATGGACAATTTGATCAATTCGGCTGTCCAAATGGCAGATCCGGACATTGCATTTATGGATGCGCAGGGAAATCAAGCTTTCCATCGGGTGATGGTGGTTTTTCCGTATTGTGCATTTGAATTTGCGGGGATGGCAGATCTAGGGCTTCGTATGTTCAATACGGATGAAGGTTCTGTCAAGCTGGGGAGAGTTTGGATTAATCAACCTGGGATGAGGGAAAGAACTTTAAGTCACGAGTTAGGACACAACTTGACCCTTGATCACGCCAGGTCTATTTGCTATCAGACAGACGGCGTTTATCAAGGGGGAAATTATGTTCTGAGTGAATATGGGAATCCCTTTGATATTATGGGCGGGGCCTGGTGCGGGCACTTTTCAGCGTCCTATAAAGATTATCTTGGTTGGTTTAAGGACAATAATGTTTTAACGGTGGAGAAAACAGGAACTTATCAATTGGCTCATCTTGAAGAAGAAAGTTCTTCTGTTCAGGCATTACGTTTCACGAGAAACAACAGCCGGGGGGAAGATTATCTTATCGAATATCGGAAGCTCATAGGCTTGGATAAAATAAGTTATCAAGCGGACCATTCTTATTGGACTTCACCGTCAGGAGTTCTGGTTACTTATTATCAACATATCAGTTGGTGGGCCTCCTCATATTTGCTGAGCTGGAAAATTCCTCAGGAATTCTTTCTTCCCATCGGAAAAACATTCTTTGATGAGGATGCCGGGGTCCGTATCACTCCTGTTTCCGAAAGTAGTTCGGGGGTCAACGTTCAGGTGGAATTTGTCGAGTTCCCTAACCTTGAAACGCTTCAGATGGAGCCGGCATGGAAGCAAGAGTTTCACATTGGAGAGTCAGGAGTCTTTAATTATACGGTAAAAAATAATTCGGGGATTGCGACGGCAAAGCCTTTTAAAGTCGGTTTATTTATCCAGCCCCAAGGGAAAAATTGGCAATTAGTCCCTGGGCAAACAATCGATATCACCAGTCTTGGCCCTCAAGAAAGCACGGACGGTTCTTTTGTTTGGACACCGCAAAATCGAAGTGGTGCTTTCCGAGTCAGAATTTTCAGCGATTATGAAAACGTTATCCATGAGGAAAAAGAAGACGACAATTATATTCCGCGTATAAGCGGAGCCGAGGTCAACGTGATCAGTCCTCCGATTGATATTGCCGTCATTCCTCAAACTTGGCCGACGGTTGTTAAAGTCGGGGATCAAGTCTCTTTTATTACAAGAGTTGAGAATCAGGGGAGTCAGGAGACCGGTGTTTTTACGGTAGCTTTTAATATTGATGGCTTGGCACGCAAACATCAAACTATTCCGAGTTTACAAGGGGGACAAGGGAAAAATATTTCATTTGTTTGGACCATGGAATTGGGCGTTCATTCTGTTGAATTAATCGCAGATGGTGAAGATAAAATCCCTGAAATAGAAGAAGAGGCTAATAATGTAACACCCAAACATAATATTTGGCATTCCTTGTCTTCAGGTTCAGGACCCGAATATCCTATCGTCGTGTCTCCTTCAAACCAGGAATATCCTGATGCTTCAATCGATGGTGTTGTTTATCAAGATAACCGTAACGGAAATTATGATATTTATTATCGTGGTTTGTCGGGAGAAGAGATTCCCATCGCCAATAGTCCCCAGGACGAAATATTCCCTCAGATATCGGAAGACGGGAAATTCATCGTTTGGACCGTTCCTTCTGAAGGGTTTTACTGTTCTTATGATCGAGGACCGAGCCGAAAGATTACGACCAGTCAAAATATTTGGTTAGAATATCATGTGTCAGGAAATCGGCTTGTTTATGTCGATAGTAGTTACGGAAGCAAGGATCTTTTTAGCTATGATTATATGACAAATGAAGTAAAACGATTAACTCACACGGATTCTAATGAGTCATGCCCTCGAATGCATAATGATTCGGTCGTTTTTGAAATCTGGCCTGGAGAAATGAGCAATTCAAATCCGGATATTGGGTTTTATGATTTAAGGACCGGTGAATATCGTATCATTGTCAGTAGTCCTCAATACGAAATGAGCCCTGATATTTATGGAAACAACATCGTTTATGTTGGGTTGCTTTCTGAGCAAGTTCAGATT
>CAZAPN010000037.1:3775-11439 GCA_964487145.1 uncultured Planctomycetales bacterium
TTTTTATTAAGAATATCGAAGGCGGAGAACCTCAATGTCTTACGTACACCAACAATTACACTCTTAAAAGATACCCTCGGATTTGGAATAACATTGTCATCTGGGAAGATCAGAGGAATTTTGCATCTGACATTTATGCCTATGATTTAAATACACAAAAAGAATGGCCTATTTCCTCTAGCGGAAAAATAAATGGACCCAGTTCTTTGCATCACGCGATTACAAACGGACGGATTGTCTGGGAGGATTATCGAAACGGGAATGCGGATATTTATTTATATAAATTTGAAGGGCAAGCGACTTCTGTTGACGCTGAAAAAGCCGCGTTGTCATTAGATTCAAGGTTTGTTCTTGACCAAAATTTCCCCAATCCATTTTCTAAAAAGACCACAATAACTTACGGCCTACCAAAATCGGAAAATGTGTCGTTAAAGATTTTTGATGTAATGGGACGCGAAGTGAAAACGCTTAAAAGTGCGAGAGAAGAGGCCGGTACGCATACGGTTATGTGGGACGGGAGGGATGAGGCAGGCCATGCCGCGCCGTCAGGGATTTACTTCGTGCGGATCCAGGCAGGCCATCAGGTCCTGACGCGAAAGATGACGTTGCTTCGCAACATGTCTCAGGCTACAAGCTACAGGCCACAAGCCACAAGCGAAAGTCTATGGTCTGAAGTCTCTGGTGTAGAGTCGATAGTCCACGGTCGACAGTCCTCCGTCGCCTCGCCTGTTGGGCTCGGCGCTGTCTCGCCTCGTCCGGAGGACTCGGCGCTCCCTCGGACATTGCGTCCTCGGTCGACAGTCTATAGTCTAAAGTCTAAAGTCTTCAATCCTGCTCTAAGCTGGCTCGCGAAGCCTTTGGAGTTTTTCTTTGGAATTCCAACTCTAGCGGCCGAAGAGAACTTTCCAACTGTTTTGCCTGTGACTTTACCAGCAGGGGCGTTGGATTCATTTAATTTATTTGGCGACCATAATTCTGTTGTGGCCGACAAATCCCGGGTGGACATGATTGGTTTTAATTTTGCCGATGATCCGTTGGTCATGAAATTGGCCGCAGGTTTGCGCAAAGAAGCAGGGCTTTCCCCGCGCCAGGCTTATACGATTGCCTTGGAAACCGTGACCTCGACAGATGAAAGACTTCGAGAATCAGGGCTTGGCATCATCCTTCTTCCAGAGGTTATTTCTTTCCTCCCGTCAGGGTTCGGCGCGATGGTCCGCGAATCTTTGGCTTGCATGACTTTGGGGATCATTGAGCGCGAGAGCCAGTTTGGAAGAGGTTTCTTGTTTCCGGTCAAAGAAACATTTTATCGTTATATTGACAGGGCCTCGCCTTTTTCAGTTGTTAAAGTTTTGACACGGGCCGGAGAAAGATTGGGTTTTTGGAAAAAAGATCGTTTTGCCAGAGGTTATGCCCAGATCGACGAACAATTCGCCGCGGAAAACGCACGGGTTGTCTTTCATGAGGCCTTTTCGCCTGAAGTTCTTCATGCCTGGGAGGGGTCTATTAAATATACTCTGCGCCGTTTGGTCTATGCCATCCGGCTTTATGGGATTCAGGATCCGGACGTGTTGATCTTGACCCATAACGGTGGATTTTCAAGGCCTGGCGTGGCCGCGCTTCAGCGTGCTTTGGACGTTGAGCCGTTAGGGATTGCCGGCGATCAAACAATTTTGGCTATTCAGAGATTTGCGTTGGAACACAATTTAGAGATTCCCGACTCTAATAATTTACGGAGCGTGCTTAATTCCTCACGGATTAAGGATGTTGAAGAAGTGCGCACGAGCCCGTGGTTCATGAAACTCAATGAACTTTCCAGCGATGAACTTGTCTCAGGGGCTCTTCCGGAGTACGAAATTCCTTCACCCTACAATATCTTTTTGAGATTCATTTCGAAAGAAAAATTTATTTCTTCCCGGGCCTATGCTGCGCAAGTCATGGATTTTATGGAGAGGTTGAGAACGGCTCCAGCGACGATCTCTTTTGAAAGTCCTAATAAGATTTTTGAGGAAGGTGATCCACAAAGCATGTCTCAACAGGGAGATGGTTATTTGATTTTTGGGGAGGATCCCGTTCAGGGATTTTTATCATGTGTTTACAAAACCGCAGCTGCGGATAGGTCAAGAGTCCAAGCAGTTAATCAGGCGGAAAAGTCCTTTATGGATCAGGGAGGGATTCCTTTTGATAGGCAGATCCTTGATGATGTTGGTTTAAAGAATGGGAAAACTGACCGCCCCGGGTCTTTCCTTCATGAAGTCAATATGTTTTTGTTTAAGAGACTTTTATTAAAAATCTATTATTCTTTTTCTGCGAGAAGTTTATGGGAAGAAGTTGAAAAGGACCCAGGAGCCCTCATCGAATATTTTGAAGGAAAAGTCGCAGGGGATTTTAGCAGGGGACGTTATCGCGTTACCTGGGAGGAATTTTTCAGGGTTCCCCCGACCGCAGAAAGTCCGATGGCGATCATCTCGGACCTTCATGGTAATCTCGAGGCAGCCATTATTATTTATCAATCTTTGGGTATTTTAGGCGAAAAAATAAATTCTGGTAAGAAAATTCAATGCTTACAGATGGGAGACGTTATTAGCTCCGGCCCGTTTAGTCTCGCGACCTATGATTTTATTAGAGATCATATGCCCTATAGGCTTGTGGGGAATCATGAGATCGATTTGTCTTCCGAAGGGACCATCCCTATGATTCTTAAAATGATTGAAGAAAATATTACACGGGTCGATTATACGAAGGATTCTAATCTTCATCTGTTAAATCAAGTGTTACAAGATGTTGTCGACGGAGAAATGTGTGCTGCCTTTGTGAGGTCCGGATATCTTTTTACCCATGCCGGATTAACGAAAACTTTTATAGAGAAAAATATCGTTTTAGAAAAACGCCAGGACCTTCATCAGATTGCCGCAGAATTAAATCTCATGTTAGTGACTCTTGCGAAAGAGTTAATGAAAACGAATGATTTAAAAGAGAGAAAACGCATCCTTGAAGAACATCCCGTCTCAAGCCTTACGGGCCCATTATGTGTTTACCGCTCGGCGTTACTGAGCGATATCCCTGATTTCCCCCAATGGGTTGCCCATACACCTCGCCAGGAGATTTCGACAGAAGGGCCGGTCGTTTTTAGTGACGTTGCTTTGTTTTCTCATGCGGAGAATCTGCCATTTTCTGTCATCGACCCAGAGAGAGGAATCGTTTATAAGGTTACAATTTGTTGTGACGGATCATCGGTACGTCTGCCCTTAAATAGTCCTAATCTGTTAAACAACGAGATAGACTCGAGGACGTCTGACCATTGTAAATTAGAAATAAACTGGTGGAGGACACTTCTGGCAGGGATAGTTGTGCTAGCCTTTAGTTTTAAGTACATAGGGGATAGACAATATAGGCAAACGGATAGATTTGGGCGATGGATGGCTTATGCTTATGACCTTTTGTTTAAAATCTGGCAGAAATTTTGCTTGCCTTTCTTTGCTCTTGGGGCTTTATTTTCTTTTGTATTTGAATCCATGCCAGATTCTGGAGGATTTTTTGATGTATCTGGGCAAACCTCGGATAAGAACTTCCGTTTAGAACGGATTCGAAACCGTTATTCAATTTTTAGATATGGGGACATTTTTACAGTCTCTTCCGGGTTATTCGGGTCAAAAGGATTAGCGATTAGTCTGCTCTGCCGAAAGAGAATTTTATTAAAATTTGTAACAAGGAAGATTAGCCGCCATCAGTGTCATGGCGCTTTAACATTGTTGGTGGGGATAGGGCCGGGGGCTTCGGCTTCAGAATTAGCACATCAGGGTTTAAAAGTTTTTGGCATTGATATCGTTATCTCATTATTACAAAGATGTCAAAAAGAAAAAGGGATCCGGAATCTTGCTGGGTGTGATGCCGAAAGGTTATCTTTCCGGCACAATTCGTTTGATATTGTGGTATTTCCTGAAAGTATCGGTGATTTAAATTTGGATGAAGCGTTTTCAGAAGCCTGGCAGGTGCTTAAACCCGGTGGGACAATTTTTATTTTATATTTTTATCAAAAAAAAATCAGGATTAGAAAGTCAACGCGGATATAGATCCAATATTAAATCGAAAGAGATCCTGGATGCTTTAAGGAAAAAAGGTTTTGTCTCGGCGGAAGTATGTAAAGGTGCCCCTTGGGCGAGTCATTTCTTGGTTTTTAGGGCCAGCAAACCGGTTGAAGATAATTTTATCGTAGAACCCACGGTCGTCTGTCCCAAAAAGGTGTTTTCAAAAGAAAGTGCGAGTCCGCTGCCGCAAGCCCCTCTCGAGATGTCCATCGGGCTGGCAGTGGCGATTGGGGTTTTGGCATTGATCGTTGTGGCGGTGGTGTTTTTAGCATATCGCGGACAGTGGATAGCGGAGAGTTTTCGGCGGTTGGCGAGGGATGGGATTGTCACGCATCCCGCTTTCCTTTTAGTGGGAGCAGTACTCTTCCGTCTTATTTCTTTTGGAAGGCCCCTCGAAGCGCAAAAGGTTTTTGTTTTTTGTTTCAGCTTATCTATGGCCATGATGACCATGTGGTTTTTGTGCAACAATTTGAAACCCCAGATGATTATGAATTGCGGGACAAAAATTTCAAATGATAATTTCTTTATGTTAGAGAGAATACCCCGACTCTCCTTAATGGCCAAAGCAAATCATGCAAGATTGTCTCCTGGGGAAAAGGAAGAAGTTGTCAGTGTAATAAGGAAATATTTAGAAGGAGATGAAAGTGTTGAAAAAGAATTTTGGGGCTATTGCTATAGGATGGTTGGATGGGTTTTGAAGAGTTTTACTCAGTTGTCAGAAATTGAGAAGTCCGATGTAAGGGATGAAGTGATTACACGGATATTTGAAAATCTTCACAGGTATAATGAAAAAAATGCGTTTTCGACATGGATCGTTAGGATTACACAACATGCCGCCATTGATTTGCTTCGAAAGAAAAAACGGTTGTTGCTTACTCATAACGAACATAATATTCCTGATCGGAACTCGCGCCCAGATCGTCGGGCTGAAAGAAAGGAGTTGTGGCGTCTTGTTGGTCAGGCCATTGATACATTGAAGAGTAAATATCGCGACATTCTATTTTTACGTCATTCGTTAGATCTATCTTATGAAGAGATTGCTAATGTGTTGAGGTGTCCTGTCGGTACGGTAAAAACGGACATTCACAGGGCTCGCGCGGCATTAAAAAAATATTTAAAGAGAAGATGTCCCGAGTTTTTTAACAACGGGAAACAAAGAACCAAGTCTAAGGTGATATCAGACCCAGTTGTACCTGGGCAAGATGCTGCCGATGATGCGACTGTTAAGATGACCACGCTTGAATGGGCCTTGGTTCTCGCGGTGTTGGGTGTGATTTTGGCGATGGTGAAGCGATACGGATTTGTTTGTCGGGGATGTGTTTATGAGACGAAATGGAAAAAAGGCTTACGGAAAGCCATAGGATATCTTTATGTGCCGGTCTTGATTTCGCTCTCGTTTGTTGTTGTGCATTTAATCCTTCCCGCGCAAGGCCTTCCTTTATCTGGTATAAAGCGATTTTTTGCGGCTTATGTGTTATTGATCGTTGTTTTGGTTCTCTCCCTGATTGTTGATGTGGCCTTAAAAGGAATGGCGTTTTTGCTTTATTGCGGATCTGCGATTATTTTTACTCTTTTTCGAGCATTGATTTTGTTTTTAATCTCTCCTTTTCAATCTGCATGGAAGAATTTTAATTTAAGACAAAGCATTCAGCCCCATGTTTTTATGTGGGATGATGCGCTTCTTAATTTTGCGCAAGAACTTGTCGATGGATTTTTGAACAAATTGCAAAGACAACATCCGCGGGTCGACATGAACGATTTCAAAGCCGCGGTTCAAAGAGCTCTGCGCAAAGGGGACCTTCAAGGCGCATTCGAGCTTTTTAATGACACGCCTAAAGGATCGAATAGCCAGGTCGGAATCCCAAGTCCGGCGTTAAAAGAGATTCAGTTTATTTCATTGTTTATGAGTTATTTAAAACAAAGGACAATGGGTCCACGATGGATTAAAGGAAAGTCTTTGTATGCTTCTCTTTCCAAGGTCAAGGCATCCTTACCTCAGACGCAATCGTTATCAAATTATAAGGTTTGTCTGTTTATTTTGGGGCTCTTAAATTACTTTAAGCACGAATACAATCAAAATGTTCCTGTGAAAAATAGTGGGAGATTTAAGGATGCGATAAGGGCTGACTATCAAGTCAACCGAGGGATTTCTTATACTTATTTCAATCTTCTTTTGGGTTATGAGGATTTATCAAAAACCTTTAAGCAATTAGCCGATTTTTATTTTACTATTGCATCTTTTCATATCAATAGACAAGCCGATGCTCAAGAAAGTTTTCTATTGTTGATACCTTTCATGAGAAAGCAATTGCGAGAATGTTTTTCTAAGACCCATAGCGCTATTCCAGTTTTTGGTCTTTTAGATTCATTTGCAAGCGAGCTTGGAGGAATCCTTCGCTCGGTTGATGGACCCCAGGAAACCTTTGTGATTAATCGAATGTTTGAGTTGTTGGACGGGTTAAATCGATATCCTGCTTGTGATAGAATCGCTGGCCGTTTACTCACTGATACTTTGCGTCAGCCCGGTTTTGAATGGATCATGCAACATTTGCATCGGGGGATCCTGACACTGCCGGATGGGCGAACGATTCATCTCAATTCCGGCATCGTGCAAGAGTTGCGAAACAGGACACGATCCGACCAGTCATTGCTTGCGACATCCCGCATGTCCGTTGATATAATTCTTTGGGCTGTTTTTATTGTTGGGATTCTTTTGAGTGCATGGTTAATATTGCCGCAAAATTACCGTAAACAAACCTACGAAGTTTGTTTACGGTTGAAAATGTGGTTTGAAAATGCCCTGACACACGCCGGGCCTAAAATTTTCTCTAAAATTTACCGTAAACAAATTTCCCTCGCCTCGGCTCTTCGTGCCATCGGCGGGGCAGGAGAGGTTTGTTTAGATTCAAGTCAGGGACTTGAGCAAGCCCTAGAGAATCGAAGATTCGCATTCGTCATCCCAAAACCCAATCATCACTCTCCCGATGGATCTAGTTGGCCGGCTGATCGTGAAGTTTTTGGGGTAGGGGAAACTCGCCATCTCGTTAAAGAGGCGCTGTCTTCGATAATTGATCAAACATTAAAGTTATTTCTTGGCGATCAAGACCAGAAGATTATTGATGTGGGGGCAGGGGAGGGCTGGCTGGAGGGTGTTTTAAATGAAATTTGGATAAAAAATGGCCGCTTGATACCTTTTGATTGGAACCCTAACTTTTTAAGGCGCATCAAGGGTGTTGATTCTTTCATCCAAGGAAGCATTTATAACCTGGCCTCTCAGGTCCAAGGCGCTGATGCCATTATTTCCTCGGATGCCTTCGATACCTTTATGGATTTAGAGAAAGCGGTTCAGCAGACATTTGAGGCCCTTCGTCCCGGCGGGACTTTAATCATCTTTCAGATCTTAAGCCCTGATATGACACCTCTTATTAAAAACGTTGAGAGTTTAGGAATTTTTTATTCTCCTCTTTTAAGGCTCTTTTTTAAAACAGAAGCTGATCAGAAGGAAGTAGAGGAATTATTCTTTAATTACGCTGACGAAACAGGCAAAAGAGTGCGGAAGTTTTCCGACGAGGCCATCGT
>CAZAPN010000037.1:11449-12322 GCA_964487145.1 uncultured Planctomycetales bacterium
AGGAATTATTCTTTAATTACAGGGTATTCTCCGAAGATCGATCAGATCTCCAGGGTGAGTACTATCAAAAATATATGGAAGCTCGTCACACAAGAGCGATCAACATCATGAGAGAGATGCTTATCCCTCGACTTGTCAATGCGATGCGTTTAGTTAATTTTGATGTGTTGTTCAATGCGATTTTGCAAGAACAAGCATTGGTCTTTAGGGATGATCGGTACGTGGCCGGAACAGGGCTTTATGGTGTTATGAAAATCCCACCAGAGACTAACGAGTTTTGGTTTGAGTATGGGTATACTTCTGGGGTGGTAAGTGAACATGTCCCTGCCGGGCAAGTGTTACAACACGCCCAATGTCATTGCGTTGTTGCGCGTAAACCGCTAATAATACCAGAATCAGTTTCAGGAACACGTGCTGTTTCTCATTTAGGGATGACAGAGTGGATGTGGGTGGCTCTTGGCGCCGCATTTGTTTTTACCGTTATTGTCCTTTTCAAGCGCTCCTGGCGAAACGCAATTTTTGGTAAGATAAAATATTTTAAAAGCGCGCCAGTCCTGAGCCCGCCTGTATTTCGGTTAGTGTATTTTGTTTTATTCCTCATCGTTTTAATTCCTTGCCGAATTTTTGGTTTGCCTCAATCAAACGACTCATTAACGTCCAAGACCTCGCAAGATACAGTTTTTTCTCAACTCTCCCGTTTTCAGATTGAATTGCCGCCGGGGTATGAAGGGCTTGCCATTCCTCACATCACAAGGATAGATTCTATAGATTCGAAAGTGTTCATGGACGCGGACACAATTCGCATCATTGTTCATCCTTTATATACTTGGGCATATTCGATGGATTTTGGCGAGTCTTTCAAACAAAGGATGG
>CAZAPN010000038.1:0-12248 GCA_964487145.1 uncultured Planctomycetales bacterium
GATGGCGTGCTGATAGACAAGACAAATCTGCCGATGCTTCTTGGAGAACACTTCTGCATCATTCTTAGGCATTGCTACTTTGATGGTCTTAGGAGCGGATTCGACTAAATCTATCGCTACCTTGAGGCCTAAGTTGGTCACGGCTCTGACTTCCTTGATAACGGCAATCTTATTCGTCCCGGCTGACTTCAAAACAACATCAAATGATGTTTTTTCCTCAGCAGGAGCGGCGGCCGCGCCAGCCGCTGGAGCTCCAGGCATCATGGCCCCCATCATCATCGGAGCAGCGGCTTGAATCCCAAATTTGTCCTCAAGACCTTTGACCAAATCAGATAACTCCAAAGCGGTGAGACCTTCGATGGTCTTCATGACCTCTTCTAATTTGGGCGACAATGGTTTTGTTTCGACGGCGTTCTCTGACATGTTATTTCCCTCCCTTTTTTTCACTCAACTGTTTCAAGATCGACAACAAATCTCGTGTCTTGGCATTTAAGGCCGATGCCAATCTCGTCAACGGAGCTTGGATCGTCCCCATCAAAGTCGCGAGAAGAACTTCTCGTGACGGTAATTCCGATAATCGGATGACATCCCCCTGTTCAATCAGGGCTCCTTCTAAGACGCCACCGCGAATTTTAATTTTATCTTTACCTTTAGCGAATTTGGTTAAAACCTTGGATACCTCGGAAGAATCTTTTCCTCCCCAAACCAAAGCGGCTTGACCATCGAGGGTTTCCGCCAAAGGATTAAAACTAAGATCTTGCAACGCACGTTTGATGATAGCATTTTTCGTGACATAAACCCGTGCACCGACTTTACGAAGATTCTTACGAAGACTGCTCATTTCGGCACTGGATAGTCCAGAATAATTCATTAAAAACGTCGGGCCTTTTTTATCGACACCGTCTTTAACGGTCGTGACCATTGTTTCACGGACAACTTTCCCTAATTTTTTCATAGCACTAACCTAATCCCAGGTCCCATAGTAGTTGATAAAAAACAACTCTTAATCAAAATGCCTTTGACAGCGGCGGGTTTGGCATGGTTAACCGCATCAATCAAATGTTGGGCATTTTCTAATAACTGGGCTTCGGAAAAAGAACGCTTCCCGATCCCAATATGAATATCCCCTTGTTTATCCGCCTTAAATTCAACTTTACCGGCTTTTAATTCTTTAATGACTTTGTCGACATCCATTGAAACAGTACCTGCTTTGGGACTGGGCATGAGACCTCGCGGGCCTAACACCTTTCCCAATTTGCTAATATCCCGCATCATATCCGGAGTCGCGACGACCTTATCAAAATCCATAAAACCACCGGCCACCTTCTCAATCAAATCTTCGGCACCCACATAATCAGCTCCAGCGGCCTTAGCTTTTTCATCCTGAGGGCTTTTACAAAAAACAGCAATCTTAATTTTACGGCCCGTGCCATGAGGCAAAACCGTTGTTCCCCGAACAGCTTGTTCAGAATCTTTCGGATCAATATCCAAATCAAAATGAAGTTCGATGGTTTCATCAAACTTGACTTTGGGAAGTTTTGTGACGGTTGCAATAGCCTCGGCAAGGGTTAACGCTTTTGAGCGGTCCACTTTTTCGTTTGAAGCTTTCATTCGTTTTGATATTCGAACCATTAGTCAATCACCTCAATGCCCATACTTCGGGCTGTCCCGCGTACGGTTTTTAATGCCTGTTCAAAATCAGCGGTATTTAAATCTTCCATTTTTTGTTTTGCAATCTCTTCCACCTGGTCTTTGGTAATTTTTCCAATGACCTCTTTACCGGCTGTACCTGAAGCCTTGGCAAGATTTGCCGCACGTTTAATCAGGACAGACGTCGGCGGAGATTTCACAATAAAATCAAATGATTTATCTTTGTAAACAGTAATAACCGCAGGCAAGATCAAGCCTTCTTTTCCCTTGGTGCGTTCATTAAACTGTTTACAAAACATCATGATGTTGACACCATGTTGCCCTAACGCAGGGCCAACCGGCGGGGCAGGATTCGCCTGACCAGCGGGGACGTACAATTTAATTTGTGCGATAACTTCTTTAGCCATGTTAAATTTTTTCGACTTGCCAATATTCCAGTTCAACTAATGTCGAGCGCCCAAAAATCGAAACGCTGACCTTCAACTTCCCTCGATCCGGATAAACTTCCATCACGGTCCCATTAAAATTTGCAAAAGGCCCTTGTGAAATACGGATGGCCTCATTGATATCAAAAATGATTTTAGGACTTGGTTTTGTCTCGGTATCTTGGGTCCGCTTGACGATATTGTTCACATCGTCCTCGGATATGGCGGATGGTTTACGACCAGCTCCAATAAAACCTGTAATCCCGGGAGTGCTTTTGACCAAATACCAACTCTCTCTGGTCATCTCCATTTTCAATAAGATATAGCCGGGGAAGAATTTTCGAGAGGAAATACGTTTTTTACCCCCGCGGATTTCTGAAATCTGCTCGGTGGGAACAACGACCTCGGAGACATAGTTCTTCAGCTCCGTCGTTGCCAACTTGCTTAATAAAGCCGCTTTGACTTTTTCTTCAGAACCCGTTTGTGTATGGACAACGTACCACTTCATAGCGATTATCTAAATATCACTCCGATGATTTTTGAAAGAACGAAATCGATAACTCCGATTAAAACAGCCAAAATCGCCGAACTAAGAAGGACAAGCCAAGTCGCTTCCAAGACCTCATGGCGGGTCGGCCAAGAAACTTTCTTTAATTCGGCCACGACTTCCAGCACAAAACTTTGAACTTTTGCGATCATTCCGTTTCACTCAGATTTTTGAAACCCACAGGCCTGGCAGGATTCGAACCTGCAGCCTTCGGTTTTGGAGACCGTCGCTCTACCAGTTAGAGCTACAGGCCTATCAAATTTACTAAAAAACTATCTAAGACTGGCGTGCTTATTTCTTTATTTCTTTTTGAACCACGTGCTTCTTGCAAAAAGGACAATATTTCTTCAATTCAAGCCGATCCGGATGTTTCTTTTTGTCTTTGGTGCTGTTGTAGATTCTCCGACGGCACTGGGTACATTCAAATTGGATATGTTCTCGCATAGAAATAAATCTCTCATTTATCTAAGCCCCCGACCGGTCTTGAACCGGTGACCTCGTCCTTACCAAGGACGCGCTCTACCGGCTGAGCTACAGGGGCATGAAAAGCAAATGCTAAAGTATAACCAGGGGTATAATATTTGTCAAGAAATTTATTTATATAATAATATGAAAATAAAAATTGGTCTTAAATAAGATCCCACACCAATCTCAAGATCTTGCAATGAGTTTCAAAAAACGCCTTTTCCCGACCTTCAGAACGCCAGACTTCAGAACCCATTTCTCATCCGTAACAGACTGATCGTTAAAAGAAATTCCTCCCTGCTTTAAAAGTCGGCGACCTTCATTTTTCGATTCGATAATTTTTGCTTTTATTAAAACATCGCAAAGGGACTCAGGATTTAGAGATGAAAAACGATATTCGGCAACATCATCCGGGATCTGTTTCTGACTGAAAGTCTTTTCAAACGCGTCCCTCTCAGAATTGGCTTCTTTCTCACCATGGAATTGTTTAACAATTTCATGCGCCAGTTTTAACTTGGCTTCTTTGGGGTGAAGGCCGCGAACTTGTGTTAAATCCAAATCCGTCAATAACTCGTAATATCGATACATCAGCGCATCACTAATCGACATCACTTTGCCAAAGATCTCTTTGGGGGCTTCATTGATCCCGATATAATTCCCCAAGGATTTGCTCATCTTTTGCACACCATCGGTTCCCTCGAGCAACGGCGTCATTAAGACGACCTGGGGCTTTTGTTGAAACGACTCTTGCAGCTGGCGTCCCATCAAAAGATTGAATTTCTGATCGGTCCCCCCTAATTCCACATCGGCTTTTAAATGAACAGAGTCGTATCCTTGCAAAAGCGGATAAAAAAATTCTAAAATACTAATTTCCCTTTTATCTTCCATCCGTTTCTTAAAATCGGCTCGGGCCAACATTTGAGCCACGGTACAGCGGGCAGATAACTCGAGAAGATCTTGAGACGTTAATTTGGATAGCCAGTGACTGTTAAAAACAACTTCAGTCTTTTTAGGATCAAGGATTTTAAAAACTTGATCCTTATAGGTCTTGGCGTTTTGAAGGACCTGGGCCTCATCCATTTTGGGCCGCATCTGGTCTCGCCCCGTCGGGTCCCCCACTCTCGCCGTAAAATCACCAATTAAGAAATATACTTTATGGCCAAAATCTTGGAACTGTTTAAGCTTCCGAAGGAGAACGACATGGCCTAGGTGAATGTCGGGGGCTGTTGGATCAAACCCAGCTTTAATATGAAGAGGCTTTTTGGTTTTAAGGCTTTCGCTGAGTTTTGTCTCGAGATCAGGAACATTAATGATCTCGCTGGTCCCGCGCAAAATTTTCTGGAGGATCTCTTTGACTGGCATCTGAAAAATCCCGCTTAAGATTTGTTGTTAAGGTTTGGCACTGACACCGATTTTCATCTGGTCAACGTCAACCTTGATCACTCTCACCTTAAGCTTATCTCCAGGCTTAAGCTTTTCTGCACGTTCTTTATCAATCTCGGATGAATATAACAAAGCTTCCAATTCATCCTCTAATTTCACAAAAAGACCAAAATTGGTATTCTGGACGATCTCGGCATCGACTTCAATCCCGATGGGAAGACGCTGCGCAATCTCTGACCAAGGATTTTCTGTCAATTGCTTAAGTCCCAATGTAATCTTTCGATTCTCGGCATCAACACCCAAGACCACGACTTCAACGTTATGGCCTTTCTTTAAGACTTCTTGTGGATGATTGATTTTCTTTGTCCACGACATGTC
Source organism: uncultured Planctomycetales bacterium (assembly GCA_964487145.1). Lineage (GTDB taxonomy): Bacteria > Omnitrophota > Gorgyraeia > Zapsychrales > CAZAPN01 > CAZAPN01. The sequence continues at coordinate 4,849 of CAZAPN010000038.1, forward strand.
CGAGACATGAATCATGCCTTCGAGGTTATTGCCCAGATCGACAAAAGCCCCGTAATCGGCAAAACCCGTAATCTTTCCAGTCACTTTAGCCCCGATGGGAAATTTTGACTCGGCTTCGAGCCAAGGATTTGATTCGAGTTGTTTTAAACTCAACGAAATGCGTTTCGTCTCTTTCTCGATATTAATCACCTGGACCTCAACGATATCGCCGATGGCAAACATCTCCTGAGGATTGACAATCTTCTTTTGCCACGAGATTTCGGAAGAATGCAACAAACCTTCGATTCCCTTGTCAATTTCCAGAAAGACACCATAAGGCATAATATTGACAACCTTACCCTTGACTTTCGCGCCAACAGGGTATTTCGTTTCAACATCATCCCACGGATTATGGATAATCTGCTTTAATCCCAAAGAGACTTTAGAATTCTCTCTGTCAAAATCTAAAATGAGAACATCAATTTTATCACCCACAGCCACAACTTCAGAGGGATGACTGATTCTTGACCAACTCATATCGGTAATATGCAACAACCCATCAATCCCGCCTAAATCAATGAAGGCCCCGAAATCAGTGATACTCTTCACCGTGCCTAAACGTTTTTCGCCTTTTTTCAAAAGATCCCAAAGCTTAGCCCGGGCCAGTTCGCGTTCTTTCTGAACAACATCTCGACGGGAAAATATCAAATTGCGGCGTTCTTTGTTCATGGTCACAATCTGGAATTTATATTTATTGGCCATGATTTCTTGGGGAGGAACTCCTTTGAACGATGACAAGGACAACGGAAGGAACCCTTCAACGCCATGGACATTGACCATGTAACCGCCCTTGACTTGCTTGACGACTCGGCCGTCCACAACATCGCCTTCTTTCAAATGGTCGGAAATTTTCTCCCATCCCTTGAGCTTCTCGGCTTTGGCATGGGATAAAATCACGCGTCCATCTTCATCTTCAATCGATTCAACAAGGACATCCACTTCTTGTCCATTTTTAAGCTCGTCACGATCGAGAAATTCTTCGGCCGGGACAAATCCTTCGGATTTGAAGCCGATATCGACGACGATCTCCTTTGTTGAGATTCCGATAATCACCCCTTTGATAATCTCACCCTCACGAATCTCTTTGACGGTTTGATAATACATCTGTTCCATTGTACTTTTACGATCTTGGCTCATGTAGGTGCCACCTCTTTCTTTAGAATTTTGGAAAGGCATTCATTCTTCGCCTTTTCCAAAGTGGTCTATTATGTTTAAAAATGTTAGTTTTGTCAATAAATTTTTTATAAGGAAAAATGGAAGGACTTCTTTAAAAATTAGGACTGCCGAGAAAGGATTTCAATCTGGGCCATAATATCCTGCGCAATATCAGGATAGGTCGCTTCTCCGGGGTAGATTTTGGGGACCCCAAACCGAACCACTAACGGATGGCGCTCTAACATCTTTTTTTTGGGAGGTAAAACTTTCCCTGAGTTAATAATTAACGTTGGAACAACCGGAACCCCGCTTTTCACAGCCAAAAATCCTATCCCTGGCTGAACTTTCTTTTGGTCACTCATCCGGGTCCCTTCAGGAAAGATGACCAAACGACGCCCTTTTTTTAGCCGGGTTAAAGCTTCTTTGAGAGCGCCAATGTCCCTTGTGCTCCTATTAATAGGGAAGGCACCAACTTGTCGCAAGAAAAAAGAAAATATTTTATTCTTAAAAAGAGATTCTTTGGCCAAGTAGGTCAATTTTCGGCCGGTGGCAAGTCCAATGATCATGGGGTCTAAATTGCTTTCATGATTACTGGCCAAGATCATCCCCCCCTGCTTCGGAAGATTATTCGACCCTTCGACTTTAATCGGAAAATAGATACGGCTCAAAAGCCACCAAAGAACATGCGCAATCCAATAGATCATAGATCGATTACCGGATTAAAGATTCCCCATATTTGATCAACTTTTGGGCCCGACTTAAGGATTTGGCCTCGACATAAACACGCACAAGGGGTTCCGTGCCTGAAGGGCGAAACATGAGCCAACTTTCATCATCACAAATCAATTTGACGCCGTCAAAATCTTTCATATCGACAACCGGGCGCCCTAAAAGTTTTTTGATTTTCTTGACTTTATCCAAATCAAAAGTTTCCTTACCTAATTCCATATCCGACCGTAAATAATAATATCGGCCGAACTCTTTTTCCATTTCCGCCATGATTTTGCCGATATTCTTCTTTTGATAAACCATCATCTCAACTAAAAGAAGCCCGGCTAATGTCCCGTCGCGTTCGGGAATATAGTTGTGAACGCCCATGCCGCCGGCCTCTTCCCCTCCGGCCAGAATATCTTCAGAAACCATCAGATCAGAAATATATTTAAATCCGACGGGAGTTTCATACAGGGTTAATCCCAGTTTCTCGGCGATACGGTCAATCATCATGGTTCCGCAAATAGTTTTAACGACTCCTCCTTTTTCCCCTCGATTCCTGGCCAAATGAAGGATCAAAAGCCCCAAAATCTTCTGGGGATGAATAAATTCTCCTCCTGCGGCAACCCCAGCGATACGGTCGGCATCCCCATCTAAGATTAAGCCGATATCAAATTTTTCTTTCTTTACGCGTTCAATGATTTCACCCACATATTCCACGACCGGCTCGGGTTTTCCTCCCTCAAACGATGGATTGACATCCTCGCGCATCAGGGTCAAATCAATCTTACTGTCTTCCAAAACACGTTTAATGAGACTGTCCCCGCTACCGTGCATCGCATCCATGATCACTTTGAATTTAGCTTTCTTGATTTTGGCCAAATCAATGTAACTACGGATAAATTTGACATAGTCATCGCGAAAATCATGAATGACAATGAGTTTTTCTTTTTGGGCCTCTTCAAAATCAGCTTTTTTGACTTCGGTCTTATTCAAATAATCCTCGACAATATTCGTAATATCTTTCGAGGCAGCCCCACCTTCAGCCGTTTTAATTTTAATACCATTAAAATGTCCGGGATTATGGCTGGCCGTAATCATGATTCCCGCCACACAATCCAAACGGGTGACCCCAAAACTCAACGCCGGCGTTGGAATCGCCGCGTTCGAAAGGATACATTCAATATGATTCGCGGCCAAAACCTGTGCCACGGTTTGGGCATATTTGTCGGAAAGGAATCTTGTGTCATAACCAATGGCCAATTTTTTAACGCCATTTTTCGCTTTCAAATGATGTTTCACCCACTCGCTAATCGCCTGACTGACGATCGCGACATTTTTAAAAGTAAAAGTATCAGAAATCACGGCCCTCCAGCCGTCTGTCCCAAATTTAATTTCACTCACGATGTCTGTATTCATCCGTTAACCCCTTTTTATTTATTGGTACAGTTTGTGCTTTTGAATATAATCGATGACGGAATCGGGTACAAAATATTTGACTGTCTTTTGTTGAGCTAAACGATTCCGGATATACGAAGAAGAAATATCAATTCCCGGCATAGTAACCGAAAGATACGGGATCCCTTTAAGTTTATGACTTTCTCCCGGTCGATTCACAACGATAAACGTCATCAGACTCAAAAGATCTTTGATATAACGCCATTTCGGAAGTTCAGGCAAAAGGTCCCCCCCGATAATGAAAAAGAATTTCGTCTTTGGCGAAAACTGCTTCTGAAAATAATGCATGGTGTCAATCGTATAGGATTTTCCTTCTTTTTTAATTTCGAAATCCGAAATCTCAAAATACGGATGGTTTTTAATGGCGAGTTCCACCATGCGATAGCGATGGGACGCGGCCACTAAACCATTGGCTGTTTTGTGCGGGGGCCAATTCGAGGGGATAAAAATGACTTTATCCAACAGGCATTTTCCATGGCCATATGGGCAATCGCCAAATGGCCGATATGAATAGGATTAAACGTTCCGCCTAAAAAGCCGATCCGCTTCATTGACGTATTTGACCGTTTCCGTAAATAAGATACTTATAACTCGTTAATTCTTCTAACGCCATCGGCCCGCGCGCATGGAGTTTATCCGTGCTGATGCCGATTTCTGCGCCCATCCCGAATTGATATCCGTCGGTAAAACGGGTCGAAGCATTGACATACACACAGGCCGAATCAACCGCATGTAAAAATTCTTCGGCCTCCTGCTTATCTTCGGTAATAATCGCATCCGAATGCTTGGTCCCATAACGATGAATGTGTCCGATCGCCTCGTTTAAACTTTTGACAACCTTAACTGACAAAACAAGGTCAAGGTATTCTTCATACCAGTCCTGTTCTTTGGCTTTTTTAATCTTCTCTTTGACGATTTTCCGTGTTTGCGCACACCCGCGGATTTCCACTCCGACTTCGATGAAATCTTTGAGCATCAACGGTAAAAATTCTTGGGCAATTTTTTCATTGACCAAAAGAGTTTCCATTGCATTACAGACTCCCGGCTTTTGTACCTTGGCATTGAAACAGATTTTCCGTGCCATGGCGATGTCCGCATGCTCGCTGACATAAATGTGACACACACCCTTGTAATGCTTAATGACCGGGATTCTCGAATTATTTACCACAAAATTAATAAGACTCTCGCCTCCTCGGGGAATAATGACATCAACATATTGATCTAAACCTAATAAAATATTCACAGCCCGACGTTCTGTTGAGGCAATAAGATGCAAGGCATCTGACGGAATCCTCGTTTTGGAAAGCGCTTTTGACAAGACCTTAAAGATCGCGAGATTCGAATAAAAAGCTTCCTTCCCTCCTTTTAAAATGACCGCATTCCCGGATTTCAAACAAAGTCCAATGCAGTCACTGGTCACATTCGGACGTGACTCATAAATGATGCCAACAACACCGATCGGAGTGCGGATTTTCTGAATAACCAGTCCATTCGGTCGTTCGACAACTTTTGTAATTTCACCGACCGGATCAGATAATTGAGCCGCATCCAAGAGACCATCCGCCATTTCTTTAATTCTTTTTTCGTTTAGCGTCAAACGGTCAATCAAAGCCTTGGAAAGCTTCTGTTCGGTCGCCGCAATCAAATCCTTTTGATTTTCTTTAAGAAGATACGATTGCTGATCGACCAAAGCTTGCGCCATCAGCCGCAGGGCTTGATTCTTGTCCTCGGTCGAGCACACAGACAATTGTTGTGCAGCTTTTTGAGCTTTTTGAGCAATTTTCAGAATATATCGATTCAAATCCATCTTATTGATCCTTGCTTAAAACAAGGTTGTCACAATGAATCACTTCACTTTTTCCTTTACGGTCCTGAATCTTATGGAGATCTATGACGGAGTAATTTGTGATTCCCTTGGCAATTTCTTCTTGATTTTTATCACAAACAACCACAACATCCTCTTTGGCAAAATTACCGTCCCAACTCACGATTCCCGGAAGCAACAAACTTTTTCCACCTTTTAAGAGAGCAGCTTTCGCCCCGTCGTCAACAACAATCTTGCCCTTGGGTTTGACCCCAAAATAAATCCAATGTTTACGTGCCAACAGCTTATTTTCTTTTTCATGAAAATAGGTCCCTACATGCTCGGCGTGAACAATCCTCGTTAAAACATCCGGGGTTTCACCATGGGCGATAATGCAGGCGATATTCGCCTGCGAAGCAATCTTGACTGCCTCCAATTTGGTTGTCATCCCTCCGCGTGAAACATCTTTATTGCCTGTTCCACTTGCGAGGCTTTCGATCTCCTTCGTCACCGCTGTGATTTCCCGGAAAAGTTTCCGATCACCATTTCGTAGATCATAAAAACCTTCAACATCCGAAAGCATAATCAATAAATCCGCATTGACCAAGCTTGCCACCAACGCGGATAAACGGTCATTATCCCCAAATTTGATTTCTTCCGTCGAAATCGTGTCGTTTTCATTAATAATCGGGATGGCCTTTTTCTCCAAAATCGCCAAAAGGGTATTGCGGGCATTATTAAATCGAAGACGATTATCAAAATCATCCCATGTCAAAAGAATCTGAGCGCAGATCAGTTTTTTAAGATGAAAAAGCCGGCTGTAGGTATTCATGAGGATATTCTGACCAATCGCAGCACGTGCCTGCAGGGAAGCCACATCAGTTGGACGACGATTTTCTTCCAAAGCCCCCATCCCCAAGACAATAGCTCCCGAACTGACAATGACAATTTCTTTGCCTTCCTTGTGCAGGTCGCTAATTTGATTAACCAAAGACTTTAAAATCGCCGCCTTGGGTTTCAACTGATACGTCGATAAAATACTCGATCCGATTTTAACGACGATGCGTTTTATCGGACGTCGGAACTGTCTTTGCATAAGATTTTCCTGATAGCGTTGATCAATTTATCTAAACCTTCTTTTTGTAAAGCAGAGACCGAGAGGATGTTGATCTTATATTTTCGTTTGAATCGTTTCAAGTGGTCTTTCGCTTGGGGCAAATCCATTTTATTGGCGACGACGATCTTATTCTTTAAAAAAAGTTCGCCGCTATATTGCGCAAGCTCATCGTTGATTTTAGCATAATCTTCGAGTGGATCGCGACCTTCCTCAGCCGCCATATCAACCACATGAACAAGGATTTTTGTCCGTTCGGCATGCTTTAAGAATCGATCTCCCAATCCCCGGCCCTGATGCGCACCCTCAATTAATCCTGGCAAGTCCGCGACGACAAAACTGAAATCATCGTCTTTAACGATTCCTAAAATCGGCTGCTTTGTCGTAAAAGGATAGTTGGCAATTTTAGACTTGACCCGAGAGATAGCAGAAATGATCGTGGATTTTCCGGCATTCGGAAAACCAACCAGACCGACATCGGCAATCAATTTTAATTCTAAACGGATCTCTTTGGCTTCACCCTCTTTGGGAGGACGCATCACCTGACGCCGGGCATTCCCCAGTCCGCCCATCCCTCCACGGGCCACAACAATCCGTTCCCCTTCTGAAACCAAATCTTTGATCACTAATTGATTTTCATTATCCCGGATAATGGTTCCGATAGGAACCTTGAGGATAATATCCTTGCCATCGCGACCTTGTTTCCCTTTGCTGCTGGCATGCCCGCCACGCTCACCTTGGTAATGCTGTTTAAAACGAAAATCTAAAAGTGTCTGGATATGGGAATCGGCCATAAAGACAACATTTCCCCCTTTGCCGCCGTCGCCACCATCGGGTCGGGGATAGCGCGTACGTCGATCCGAATAGAAACTTTCGCACCCCTTGCCCCCATCACCGGCTTTGACAAAGATCCTGGCTTCATCAACAAAGCTCATAACAAAAAATTCACAATTATTACTTCTTAATTTTTGTAATATTTAATAAGGTCATCTTTTGGCGATGCCCTTTGGTCCATTTGGAATTCTTGCGGCGACGAAACTTAAAAGACAAGACCTTATCCGCCAAGACCTGACGAACCACTTTTGCTTCGACCATTACATCTTTTAAAAAAGGCTGTCC
>CAZAPN010000039.1:0-11803 GCA_964487145.1 uncultured Planctomycetales bacterium
AAGAATGCGCTCCTTTTACTTGTCGGATTAGGGGCGGGGGGATTAATCGGGGGTGCTTTTTTGCATCTATTGCCTGAATCATTGGAAAAAAGCACAGAATTTTTTAATGTCTTCAGTTTTACCCTCTTAGGTTTTATCTTCTTTTTCATTCTTGAAAAATATTTCCATTGGCGTCATTGTCATCAAGGGGAATGCAAGATCCATTCTTTCACATATCTGAACATCGTGGGTGGCGCGATCCATAACTTTATCGACGGATTGATTATCGGGACAAGTTTTTCCGTGAATGTGGATGTCGGAATTGTGGCAACCATAGCCATCATTGCCCACGAGATCCCTCAGGAACTAGGAGATTTTGGGGTCCTGATTTATGGGGGATTAAGTAAATTTAAAGCCCTGTTTTATAATTTTCTCTCCGCTACCACCGCTATTTTCGGGACACTGTTTGGATATTACTTTTCCTCCCACATCGAAGGGTTGTCAGGTTTTTTGCTTCCCTTCGCCGCCGGAGGATTTATTTATATTGCCGCTTGCGACCTCATCCCTGAATTGCATCGCCAACCGGACCAGAAAAAGGCCATGTGGTCCATGTTGTTTTTTTTGTTAGGGATTGGCCTCATGGCTGTCCTTAAAATCGCCCACCATCATTCATAGACTTGCGTCTTTGGCTTTTATTTGATTTGGATTTTGTCAAAGATATTTATATTTTTTTATTGACAGGGGGGCTTTTGTTAGATAAACTATAATGGAAATCATTTCCATTATAGAAAGAGAAAGAATATGCCAAATCAAGATGGTATGGGGCCGCCATGGTGGCATGGCAAATTTCGAGGATGCGGTTTTAGGATCACCTTGGCACGCGAGGTTATTTTGAACTTGTTGTCAAAAACAGAAGAACATTTGAGCGCCGAGGATATTTATCGCCGCATTCATGCCAAACATCCGAATATCGGACTCACAACGATATACCGCACCTTAGATGTCCTTGCGAATTTAGGGCTTGTTTATCGCTTTGACTTCGGCGATAAAAGGGCACGTTATGAACTCGCCGAGGGTCCCAAGGGTGCCCATCACCATCATCATTTGGTCTGCACGGGATGCAACCGAGTCATTGATTATACGGATTTTATCGACGACGAGGTGAGTTTATTGCGGGAAACAGAAAAAGGGTTGTCCCAAAAGTATAACTTTAAAATTAATAACCACTTGATTCAATTTTATGGATTATGTGGGAATTGTCAATCGAAGGAGTAGTTTATATTTTTTTAACTATTAATGAAAATCATTTCCAATAAAAGGAGGATCTTATGCCAGGACGTGACGGAACAGGGCCCAGAGGACAAGGGCCCATCACAGGAGGGGGTTTTGGATTTTGTGCTGAATCGGGAACACAAAACCCACAGATGGGAGTGCTCGGACGTGGAAATTTTTACGGAGCCAGAGGCGGTCGGGGGTACCGAAACCGATATTACTTAACCGGTCTTTTCGGATGGCAAAGAGGGACATTGGGCGGCCCGTCCCAGGGACGTGGTTATGGCGCCAGTGGCCCACGAAAGATGCCCCCTCAAAATGAGGCCCAATTTCTTAAAGAACAGGCCCAGTTTTTAGAGCAGCAGCTTGCCGATATCCAAAAACGCATGAGTACTCTTGGAGCAACTGAGAATAAATAAAGAAAGAGGACAATATGAAAGTCGGAATAACACTTGAAGATGAAAAAGGTTTTGAAAGCAATGTGGCAGAGCATTTTGGCCAATGTCGCTATTTTTTTATTGTCGACATCAAAGACAATAAAATTATGGAGACAAAGGTCGTCCCGAACAATGCTCAACACGGCGGAGGCGGTTGCCAGGCAGTCGATGAGATTTTGCGTCATAACGTTGATTGTGTGATCGCGGGAGGGATGGGCGGCGGCGCGCAACAAAAGTTCATGAATGCCGGAGTGAAAGTTTTCGGATATTCCGGTAAAGTCATGGACGCGGTGAAGGATTTCTTGAAAGGCCCTCTGGGCGGACTAGAAACTTGCCGGGAGCACGGGCAAGAGGGGCAGTGCCATTAAAGATTTTTGACAGAAATATTGATAGAAAGGTGGACGTTAAAATATGATTATTTGTGTGACTGCCGAAGGTAAGACTTTGGATTCTAAGGTTGATTCCCGTTTTGGCCGAAGCCCTTATTTTATTTTGTATGATATGGAACAAAAGACCCTGGAAGCCATTGAAAATCCGCATACGCAGTTTTCCGGAGGAGCCGGGATTCAATCGGCCCAGCTTATGCTTACGAAAGGGGTCCAAGCGATTTTGACCGGGAATGTGGGCCCCAATGCCTTTCAAGTTTTGAAACCGGCCGGAATAGATGTTTACATTGGTTCCAGCGGGACCGTGCAAGAAACCATAGAAAATTTTAAGTCCGGGAAATTAATCAAGGCGGACTCTCCGGGTCCGGCAAAGCAGATCAAAGAAAAGAATTTCTAAGGAGGTGCTTTATGCCTAACCATGATGGAACGGGACCGAGGGGGCAAGGTCGTGGTTATGGATGAGGGAATCAGGGGTCAAGAGGGCAATGTCTTTGCCCACAGTGCGGGGCGAGAATCCCTCATGACAGGGGAGTTCCCTGCCATACGATCAGTTGTCCCAAATGCGGGACAAAGATGATCCGAGAAAATTAAATATTTCATTAAGCTGAGGGAGGACTTAAATGAAGACAGCGCCGGCGGAAGTAAAGGTGAGAAAAAAGGCTTTTGGTTACGAGCTTCTTTTGGACCTTTATGATTGTAAATCGGGTGTCTGTGATGATCTGGATTTGTGTTATCAGTTTCTCGATAAAATTGTCGGAGAATTAGGAATGGAAAAGCAGGCCCCGCCGAGTATTTTCCGGAGTGACGCACAAAGGTTCCCTGACAAAGCCGGCCTTTCGGGATGGGTCCCTTTGATTGAAAGTTCCGTTGTGATTCACACGTTAAGCCCCAAGAATTTTATAACGATTGATGTTTATTGTTGCCGGAACTTTGATGCGGAAAAGGCCCTGGAGTCTTGTAAAAAATATTTTTTACCTCAAAAAGTTGAATCCCAATTTCTCCATCGAGGGATTACTTATTATGATGACGAGGGGTGAGATCCCAAGAGGACAAGAACAAATTGGATCCCAAGGATATAAAACAATACGAAAGGGTTGTTGAGCGTAAAGCGCTATATCAGAGTTTTGGCTATGATATCGATCAAGAGCGGGGTTTTATTATTGAAGCGGCAAAACCTTTTCAAGGAAAGATACTCGAGGCCGGGACAGGAAAGGGCCACTTTACGCTTCTTTTAGCGCAGGCCGGTTATTCATTGACCACCTTTGATATTTCCAAAGAAGAACAGGATTTTGCCAGGCTCAACTTGCGTTATTTTGGGCTTGAGGAATTCGTCGATTTTCGAATTGAAAACGGAGAAGTTTTAAGTTTTGCAGACAAGAGTTTTCACGTCGTCTTCTGTGTCAATACCCTCCATCATCTTCGAGAACCCTACCAAGTCATTGATGAGTTGATACGGGTCCTGGCTATCGGCGGGAAATTGATTGTGAGCGATTTTACGGATCAAGGGTTTGATATGATTGAAAAAATCCATGCGATGGAGGGCGGCAAGCATGATGCCGGGAAAACAAAATTAGGGGATGTCCAGAAATATTTGGACAAGAAAGAGTTTGAAACACATATGACCCGGACCCAGTTTCAGGAAGTTCTTGTTGCTAAAAAAAAGACACTATGATTATTTCAGTTGCCAGCGGAAAAGGAGGAACGGGCAAAACAACCGTTGCGGTCAATTTGGCCCTTGCATTAGGAAACACGCAAATCATTGACTGCGACGTGGAAGAGCCCAACGTCCATTTATTTCTTCAGCCGGAAATCAAGGAAAGTCAAAGGGCCTCGGTTTTAGTTCCCGAAGTCGATGAAAAGAAATGTGATTTTTGCGGACATTGTCAGAAGGTTTGCGCTTATCACGCTATTGCGGTCATTCCTTTGAAAGAACAAACAAAAGGGAATGTCTTTATTTTTCCGCATCTCTGCCATAGTTGCGGGGCCTGCGCTCTGCTTTGCCCGCCCAAAGCCATCCGGGAGATCCCTAAAGAAATCGGAACAATTGAAATCGGTTATCAAGGGGATCTTCAGTTTGTCCATGGTCGGCTTAATATTGGAGAAGCGATGTCTCCGCCCTTGATTCGCCAGGTCAAAGAATATATAAATCCAACCCGAACGGTCATTATCGATGCGCCTCCGGGGACGTCGTGTCCTGTGGTGACATCGGTCAAGGGCAGTGATTTTACGATATTGGTGACAGAGCCCACCCCTTTTGGGTTGAATGATCTGGGGCTCGCGGTCGATGTCTTAAAAAAGCTCGGCATACCGTTTGGGGTTATCATTAATCGTTTTGATATCGGCGATGATAAGGTCGAATCATTTTGCAGGGAGAAAGGGATTCCCGTCTTAATGAGGATTCCGTTTGACCGTGAGATTGCCGAACTTTATTCAAATGGAATCCCTTTTGTCTCAAAGAAACTTGATTATTTAGTTAAATTTAAAAACATGTTTGACCAGATTAAGGAGGAGCGCGTTCGATGAGACTTGTCCCCATCGGTATTATTCATACCCCGTTTAAATGCAAAAAGGAGACACCCATTCAGCCATTTAAATCAAAGGCCATCGGGACTGTCAAAGTTTTTAAGAAATATGAAGAAGGTTTGAGTGATGTCGAAGGGTTCTCTCACGTGCTTTTAATTTATCGTTTTCATAAATCTAGAGGATATAAATTAAAGACAAGGCCATTTTTAGACAAATGCGAACGGGGGATTTTTTCTTGCCGATATCCGCGCAGACCCAATCAAATTGGGATCAGCATTGTTAAATTATTGTCCAGGAAGAAAAATATTCTGACGATAAAAAATGTTGATATGCTCGACGGTACGCCGCTTTTAGACATTAAATCCTATAATCCTTATTTTGAGCCCAAAAAAGGGATTCGTGTAGGCTGGTATAAAAAGGTCATGAACGCCGTCCCCCATAAGGAAATATAATTTTATGTTGGAAAGCATTATCTTGTTCATAAGCGCGGTTTTTGCGGGAGTGTTGGGTGGCCTTTTGGGGATCGGCGGGGGAGTTATCATTATGCCGGTTCTTTGTTTTCTTTTTGATGTTCCTGTCCCTTGGGCGGCAGGGACAACGGCGGTTGCGGTTTTTTGCACGACGGTGAGCGGTGGGTATAAGCATATCAAATTGGGGCATGTGGACATTCGGTCTCTGGTCCCCATTATGATGTCGGGGGCGCTTTCGACCGCGCTTTTTTCATATTTATTTATTTTCATTGCAAAAAAACCCGTATGGCTCGAGTTGGGGATTGGATGTGTTTTTTTGTTTATCTCCCTGCGCATGATCACGGAGGGGGTATCCAAAACCCGAAGGACATTTGAAGGGAAAGAGACATCGATTCAAGCGAAATCATGGACGAAAATATCCGTAGGGATTGTCTCAGGAATGCTGCCCGGCCTTTTCGGTATTGGGACGGGGGCAGTGTTGGTCCCCGCCTTTAATTATTGTCTTAAACGTCCTATCAAAGTTGCTATAGGCTCATCGTTGGTTTGCTTTGCCATCAATGCGTTGATAAGTTCGGTCTTTAAATTTTTTCAAGGTTTTGTGTTAATCGATACGGCTATGATTCTTTGCTTAGGGACGGTGATTGGGGCTTATGGGGGGGCTATTTGGAACAAGGGTTTTCCGGCGGCATTTTTAAAATTGTTATTTGGGTTGATTTTTTTATATGTGGCTTTTAAATATATTTTTCTTTTTTGGGGAGTGCGTATTTAATGAAAACATTATTGATTATTAGCGGTAAAGGCGGTACGGGAAAAACCGTTCTTGCCGGGTCTTTGGTCGCACTTATGAAAAATAAGATTGCGGTTGATTGCGACGTGGACGCGGCGGACTTGCACTTGTTGTTACATCCTAAAATTAAGGAGCGCCATGAATTTCGAAGCGGACAGACGGCGATTATTGATAAAGACCTTTGCCAAGAATGCGGCAAGTGCATTGCCGTTTGTCGGTTTGGCGCGATAAAACCCGATTTTGTGGTTGAGCCTTTTTCCTGCGAGGGGTGCCGTTTGTGCCGCGAGATATGCCCCCATGGCGCGATTCGGATGCAAGAGAACATGGCCGGAGAGTGGTTTATTTCGGATACGCGTTATGGGACCTTGGTCCATGCAAAGCTTGGCATCGCCGAGGAGAATTCCGGGAAACTTGTCGCCAAGATCAGGCAGGTCGCTAAAGAACTAGCTGAAAAGACATCCTGCGATTATATTATTATCGACGGTCCGCCCGGAATCGGGTGCCCGGTCATTGCTTCTTTGTCTGGCGTTGATCTCGCCCTTATTGTGACTGAGCCGACCGTTTCCGGCCTTCATGATTTAAAAAGGATTTTAGAGATGGCCCATCAATTTAAAGTCAAAGCCCAGGTTGTCATTAATAAATATGATTTGAATTTGGAAAAAACAAATCAGGTGAGGCAGTTTTGTTTGGAAAGTCATATTGAAGTCGCCGGGGAAATTCCCTTTTCTGTGGATGTCCCGAAGGCGATTGTCCGGGGAGTTCCTCCTGTTGAATTTTGTGAGGACGGGGTCACCGCCTCGATCCGGGCCATTGGGTTAAAAATACAAGAGGATTTACGATGACAGAAAATTCGCCGGAACAAATTGAAAATATCCCGCAATTTTATTTATGTCTTTTGGAAAACAAGGATTTTTGGGGCCAGATTAGCGAACCCACGAGTTTTGCCCGCGTTCAAGGCCCTTGTGGAGACATTATGGAATTTTATCTTGTCATCAAAGAGGGTAAAATTCACGATGTGAAGTGCCTCGCCGATGGGTGTGCGCCGACCCAGGCATGTGCGGTCTTGGCGGCGAGTTTAGTTGTCGGCAAGACCCTGGAGGAAGCTTTGAAAATTTCCGCCGGAGAAATCCTTGAGCGCTTGCCTGATCTGCCTAAAGATCACCGTCATTGTTCGATTCTAGCGGTGAGTACCCTTTACCGGGCCATTGCGGATTATCTGTTAAAGAATTAGGAAGGAGGAAAAATGTTTTTAATGAAGAAAATTATTCAAACTTCCATTTTATGCGTCTGGGGCATTTTTCTTTTTTCTGCAACGTTTTTGTCCTCAGCTTATGCGAAAGAGAAAACGAATCAAACATTTTGCGCCGTGTATATTACGGGCAACGGTTGCAGCAATTGCGCGGTGACGGACCCGAGGCTTTTTACGGAAGCGATAGCCATTAATCCTAATTTGGTGATTTTAGAATACGAAATATATAAGGCCCGCCAGGACAATACGGAAGTTAAGAATCAATATTTTAAAAATTTTATTCCTTTGCGGTCTCCTGGGGTTCCTTTTCTTATTTGGGGAGATAGAAAGATTGCCGTGGGGCGTTTTGAAGTTCTTAAAGCGGCCGATGAAATTGTCCAGAGTAGCGGCGTTTCGGAATGCGCTTTGCCTGATGGCTCAAGTAAGGGGTTTGAAGAATTGGATTTAACCAAGCTTTCCGGCCGGGTCAATGTTTGGACGAAGAATCGTGTTTTAATGGCTGGGAATTCCCTTGATGGTTCCGGTCGCGTTTTCCGTAGGCTCATTACGATGCCGGATATTTCGGAGGCCTTGCAGGGAGTTACCTATGAAACGGTTGAGCCCGAGACTTTTGAGATTTCCCAAGGCAAGATTGATTTTCAATATGCAATTAAAATCGGCGATTGGGTCTTGCAGTGGAACGGCGAGCCTTTGTCCGTGAAAAAAGGGGAAGATATCTCTAAGATTATCGCCAGCATATTTGTTTTTTTAATTTTTATAGGAATTCTTTTTACATTTTTTGAAGTCGGTCGTACCGCAACGGGGTGGAAGGTGAAGTTCCGGCTGGGGGCAAAGCTGAAAGATAGCATTCTTGTCGGAGGATCAGTCCTTGGGTTGGCCGTGTTTTTTATCCTGGCAGGGAAAATCCCGCCGGATTTGATAGAGAAAAGCGGATATTCCATGCCCTTGCCGCTTTTTACTTTTTTAATTGGGCTTATCGACGGGTTTAATCCCTGCAACATGTTTGTTTTGACTTGTCTTTTGGGATTGTTGGTTTCGACCTCAAGTACCCGGCAAAGGCTTTATTGGGTGGGATTCTGTTTTGTCTTTGTTGTTTTTCTTTTTTATTTTCTATTTATGGCGGCCTGGTTGAATGTTTTTAAATACATGGGGTTTGTAACGCCGTTAAGAATCACTTTGGCGCTGATTGCTTTGATCGCCGGGACAATTAACTGTAAGGAGATTCTTTTCTTTAAAAAAGGCGTCAGTCTGACGATCCAGGACCAGCACAAGGGACCGTTATTTCAAAAGATGCGAAACCTTCGTTCCCAAATCGAAAAGGGGTCGTTGTTTGTTCTTTTAGGGGCATCGATCAGCCTTGCCATATTTTCTTCTTTGATCGAGTTGCTTTGCACCGCCGGTTTTCCCATTATTTACACGGGGATTTTGACAGGGAAAGGGCTAGAGAACACATTTCAATATTATGTGTATTTAATTTATTACAATATCATTTATGTTCTTCCTTTGGCGGTGATTGTTTTCGTGATTATTCATACCTTTAAAGCCGCTCATGTGACGCAGCGACAGGTTGAGATCATGAAGTATATCGGAGGAATTATTATGATTCTTTTGGGGTTGGTCTTGCTTGTTAATCCGATGTTATTGGGGATAGCCATCAAATAGCGAAAGAGAGCCACCATGAATCAGCCAAATTTAATGGAAGAACAAAATCGGCGTTTAAAAGAAAAGATGCCGAAAATTAAAAACAAATTGATTGTGATGAGCGGTAAAGGGGGCGTGGGGAAAACATCTGTGGCGGTGAACCTGTCTTATGGGCTGGCCTCTTTAGGCCGGCAGGTCGGCCTATTGGATGTGGATTTGCATGGGCCCAATATCGCAAAAATGCTTGGCATTGAACAAGAATCTTTACGAATTTTCCGAGAGGAAATAAACCCTGTGGAGGTCACTTCGCATTTAAAAGCGGTGAGCCTTGCGTTGACCGGACAAGACCGTGACCGGCCTATCATTTGGCGCGGCCCTATGAAGGCCTCGGTGATTCGCCAATTTTTAAGCGATGTGAATTGGGGTGTTTTGGATTATTTGATTGTTGATTCTCCGCCGGGGACGGGGGACGAACCTTTGAGCGTTTGCCAGCTTATCCCAGGGATCACTGGAGCTGTTATCGTGACGACACCGCAGGATGTGGCGATTTTGGATGCGAGAAAAAGTGTTCTTTTTGCCAAGGAGTTGAACATTCCGGTGGTTGGGATCATCGAGAATATGAGCGGTTTTGTGTGTCCACATTGCCATCATGAAATTAATATTTTTAAAAGCGGGGGCGGAGAAAAGGCCGCCAAAGAATTAGATGTCCCGTTTTTGGGTCGGATCCCCCTTGACCCGGAATTAGTCAACCTGGCCGACAGCGGAAAACCTTTTGTGTCGTTGGAAGAAAAAACAGAGGCCGCCAAGGCATTTTTAGAAATTATAAATAAAATCGAATTTGCATTAACTTCAGGGAAAAGGTAAAAATGGAACGCCGACAATTAAAATACCTTTATGGTCCTGTTCCGTCTTGGAGGCTAGGAGCTTCCTTAGGGATTGATCCTGTTTCCCAGAAAAGAAAAGTTTGTAGTTTTGATTGTATTTATTGTCAATTAGGGAAGACCGGATTCTTTACGGATGAGCGGAGGATTTTTATTCCGTGTTCTGACGTTATTAAAGAATTTGAATTATTACCTTCTTCTTTAAAAATTGATTATATTACGTTCTCAGGTGCCTGCGAGCCAACGTTGGCTCGCAATTTAGGAGAGATGATCAGGGCTGTCAAGCGGACCAGACCTGAAAAAGTGGCCGTCATCACGAATTCGTCCTTGCTGCATAGGCACGATGTTAGGGATGATTTATTGTCGGCCGATTTTGTGATAGCCAAGTTGGATGCATCATCAGGGGAGACATTGAGGACCGTCAATCGTCCTATGAAAACAATCACTTTTGAACAAATTCTTTCCGGGATAAAACAGTTTAAAGCAAGTTATAAGGGACGATTAGCCTTGCAAATGATGTTTATCGAACAAAATAAGTCTTGCGTCCAAGATATTGCCCGGCTCGCCCGGGAGATCCATCCCGATGAAATTCAAATCAATACGCCACTGAGGCCATGTCAAGTCAAACCTTTGCCGGAAGAAGAGATCGATAAGATATCAATTTATTTTGATGGTTTGAATGCGGTGTCTGTCTATAAGGCCGAGAGGCAAAATGTTCAGCCGATCAGTGATGAGGAAACGTTGAAAAGGCGAGGGAAGATCTCGATAAGGAGCCGATAGATGCATGAGTGGGCATTGGCCGAATCCGTTGTTTTAACGGCAGAAAAAGCTGCTAAAGAACAAGGATTTAAAAAAATCCAGGAGATCACGATTCAATTGGGTCAATTGCAGCAGATTGATAAAAAAATTTTGAAATTTGCTATTAGAGAAATTTTACAGAACCAGCGGTCATTGTTTAAGAAAACGAAAATCCATTTTGGAAATGAAAAGGCTGCTTTCAAATGTAAAAATTGCGGGAACCATTGGACATTTGCGCATTTAAAAGGGAAATTAAATTTTGAACAGTTTGAAGCAATTCATTTCGTTCCGGAAGTGGCGCATGTCTATATGTCGTGTCCTCGGTGCCAAAGCCCGGATTTTGAAATTATCAAGGGACGGGGCGTCTGGGTTGATTCGATTGTCGGAGAAAAGTGAGGATAAATGGATCCGAGAGTTAATGTCATTCACCGAAGGCTGGAAAATGTTAAAAACGTTATTGCCATCTCTGGCGGGAAGGGAGGCATTGGCAAAAGTTCTTGTTCTGTCATCATGGCGTTGACCTTATCAAACATGGGTTACAAAGTCGGACTTGTCGATCTCGATTTTTGGGGGCCTTCGGCTCATATTTTATTAGGGGCGCGAATCACAGGTTTTCCTAAGGAAAACAAAGGCATTGTTCCGCCTCGGGTGGCCGGAATTAAATTTATGTCCATTATTTATTATACGCAGAATAAAACATTAGCCTTAAGGAGATCTGGTTTTGAACAGGCGGTTGTCGAATTGCTCGCCGTGACGCAATGGGGCCCTTTAGATTATTTAATCATGGATATGCCCCCCGGGGTCGGAGATGTGTCTTTGGATGTGATTCGTTATATCAAAAAAATAAAATTTTGTATCATAATGACCCATTCTCGTGTGGTCATAGAAACAGTCAAAAAGACGATCGATATTCTGAAGAAATTGAATGTCCCCATCGTTGGGGTGATCCAAAATATGAAAGAGACAAGATGGTCTGTTAAAAAGCAAATATTGAGTTTGAAAGTCCCTTTTTGGGGAGAGATTAAATTTGATCCACGATGGGAAGGGGCTGTCAGCGATCCATCAAAGTTATTGAGCACTCCATTTGCCCAAGATATGAGCAAGGCGCTTCATAACTACCTTAAGGAAAAATAAGTTTTTTCGTGATTGTTAAAATCGAGGAGAGAGGGGGGGGACAGAATGAGAATATTTGTCAAGATGCTTGCTTTGATTTGCCAGATATGCCCTCTTTGTATCATCCGCCGACGATTTCCAAATTCCAAGTTTGGTTTAGGAATGAAACAATTGGGCAAGGCCTGCCCTTTTTGTCGAGCTTATCAATCCATTCGGTCATAGGTTGGTTCTTGGTCGAGGGAAGGATCTCATGTCCAATATATTTGA
>CAZAPN010000040.1:0-2582 GCA_964487145.1 uncultured Planctomycetales bacterium
CGCCTTTGTGTTTTGAGGTTGAAGAAAAATTACAAAAAAAAGTCAATGTCCCCGTTTTTCATGACGATCAACATGGGACCGCTATTGTTATTCTGGCGGCCCTCATTAGAGCCATGAAAGTCACTCGCAAGAAAAAAGAGAAGGTTGATATTGTGATTAACGGGGCAGGAGCTGCGGCGATTGCCGCTGCGAAGCTTTTGTTGGGATATGGCTTTAAACATGTTGTCCTCTGTGATACCCATGGAGCCATTTATTCTCAAAGAAGCGAAGGCATGAATCCCTATAAAAAAGAAATTTCGAAGATAACTAATAAACGTAATGAACGGGGGGCCTTAAAGGACATTATTCAAGGGAAAGATGTTTTTATCGGGTTATCGGCACCGGGCATTGTGACCCAGGAGATGGTTAAGAGTATGTCTCCCAATCCGATCGTTTTTGCTTTGTCCAATCCCGTGCCTGAGATTTGGCCCAAAGAAGCGATCGAGGCTGGAGCTGTTATTGCCTTGGACGGAAGGACGATCAATAATGCCTTGGCTTTTCCTGGAATTATGAGAGGGGCCTTGGATGCCTCGGCTAAAGAAATTACCCGTGAGATGAAATTTGCCGCAGCCGAGACCGTCGCTTCTTTGGCTGGAGGAAAGGATGTTGTCCCGAATTTCATGAACCCGTTGGTTCACAAAAAAGTTGCCCGAGCTGTTGCTCTTGCGGCCGGGAAGAATTCTCGCTAAATAAGGATATCGGATTTTCATCATTATTGAGCTTTGTACAACTCCTATTAAATAATTTCAGAAAACAAAGCGAAAAATTGACTTACTTTATTAATATGGGTTAAGAAAAAGTCAATAATCCGAATATCTGAAAAAGTCCCGAAAGACCCTCCTGACAAAAGAGTTCTGGACAAAGTCCTCTGGAAAGTGTTAGGATAGGCCCCTTCATAAATGATTTTCTAAAGAAAGGTGTTCGGTTTTTGTCCATGATTAACCATAAAGTCCCATCTCAATCCAATTTGGTCGTTAACCCTCAACAAGCTGTTCGAAGTTTTTATGGTCTTGGGATTGTCCCCAAGATCCTCGAGATTCTTGACCGCATTAAATTTACCGTCCCGACCCCGATACAGTTTAAGGTGATCCCTTCAGCCATTGAAGGCAAGGATCTTATTGGCATTGCTCAGACCGGGACCGGCAAAACACATTCGTTTGCGATTCCTATGGTCCAGCGGCTCATTCAAAAGAAGGGGACAGGTTGGATTTTGGCCCCTACGCGTGAATTGGCATTGCAGATCGATGAAGCGTTCAAGGGGCTTGTCCGTCCGTTTGGTTGGAAAACAGCCTGTTTGATCGGTGGAGCTTCTATGCACGAGCAGTTGACGGCACTTCAGAAGAATCCCCGTGTCATTATCTCGACTCCGGGTCGGCTGATCGATCACATGGGACGGTGGAGCGTGATCCCCCAGGAGGTTTGCATGTTGGTCCTTGATGAAGCTGACCGAATGTTGGATATGGGATTTGCTCCCCAGATCGAGAAAATATTGCGTCATATCCCCAAGGAACGCCAAACCATGCTTTTTTCAGCAACCATGCCGAAAACAATTATGGAGATTGCTGCGAAGTATATGAAACTTCCTGTTTGTGTCGAAATTGCCCCTTCCGGCACGACCGCGGATAAAGTGACTCAGGAGCTTTTTATCGTTCCTCGGGACCTTAAACTCAAACTTCTTCGTAAAGTTTTATCTCAATATCACGGTTCGGTCCTTCTTTTTTCTAGGACGAAGCATTATGCGACAAAGATTACCCGATCCATCAGGGAAATGGGATATTCCGCAGCCGAAATTCATTCGGACCGGTCCTTGAACCAACGCCGTGACGCTTTGGAAGGTTTTAAGTTGGGGAAGTATAAAGTCCTTGTTGCGACGGACATCGCGGCCAGAGGCATTGATGTTGTCGGCATCGAAGTGGTGATTAATTTTGACTTGCCCGAAGATTCTGAAAATTATGTGCACCGTATTGGCCGCACAGGCCGGGCCGGTCAAAAAGGGCATGCGATCTCCTTTGCGACCCCCGATCAAAAAAGTGATGTCCGTGATATCGAGCGGCTGATCCGTTCTTCGATCCCGGTCTCTAAGAATCCCGAATTGACGTCAGACCAGTTCTTAGAATCTTCTTCGCGCCCCAAACAAGGACATTTTCAACGTCATTTTGGTCAAAGACGTCATTCCAAACCTTTTCATCGTCGACAATCTTCCTCTTAGTCCCTTTAAGGCCAGATTTTCTTTCCGGTATTAATTTTCTTGCCAGTGGATTGATTATTTATATAATAAGGTCATATTGAAAGTCAGGGCCTGTGCCGAATTATTTCAAATTCGGCACAGGCCCCCCAATCGACCAGCAAAAAGGAGAAAACTGTATGGATACTTTGCAGGCCATTTACCAACGTCGTAGCATTCGAAGGTACACGGGCGCCAGTGTCGATAAAGAAAAATTGTTAATCTTAGCGCGCGCCGGCATGGCGGCCCCCACATCCCGAGACACCCGGCATTTTCGCTTTATTTTTGCCCTTTTTGCGGCTTTTTTTCACGTCAAACT
>CAZAPN010000040.1:2592-11770 GCA_964487145.1 uncultured Planctomycetales bacterium
GCTTTATTTTGGTCAATGATCTTTCTTTGATTAATAAATTAGCGGAAGGACTTCCCTATGCCAAAATGTTATTGACCGCTAAGCATGCTGTGATTGTCGCAAGTGATCTTGCTGTGGCCCACGGTGCCGGGACTTCGGATTATTGGGTCCAGGATTGTTGCGCGGCCGCGGAAAATATTCTTTTGGCGGCTCAATCCTTAGGATTAGGCGCTTGCTGGACAGCGGCCCATCCGCGTCCGGAAAGAGTTGCTTTTGTCAAAGAAACGCTTCGTTTACCAGAATCCATGATGCCTCTGTGCGTGATTGCCGTCGGAGTACCAACTGGAGAAGATAAGCCCCGGGATAAATTCAATCCTTCTCATGTGTGTTGGAATCAATGGGGGCAGGAAAAATAAAGAGTCTTAAAAGATATTCGAAAAGGGGCCAGGTCCCGAATGGAAAAACCATTCGGGACCTGGCCCCCTCAAAACTCAAATATGTTTTTTGCAATCTGCCGAAATTGGTTTTTTTTGTTTATTCCTTTATTGTCCGCGATCCTGGGCCTTCGCCTCAAGCTTTCGGTCGGACCGTATTGGCTGGGTTTTAACAGCGACCCGGCTTACCATTATTTAATCAATTCTCTTTATCCTCTGAAAGGGGTCGCCCCTTATTTCACTGATCATCCCGGAACGACTGTCCAAATTCTCCTTAATACCCTTTATCGGATCTTGAATCTTGGGAAAAGTCCTGACCAGATTATTGAAGCTGTCCTGCGTAATCCTGAATTTTATTTAAATGTCTTTCATGTTTTTTTAACTATATTATTTTTTGTTTCTTTAGCTTGGTTGGGAAAAGTGGCTTTCCGTTTATCCGGATCCAAACTTTTTGCCCTTTTGATTCAAACACCGGTATTCTTTTATTTGACCTTACCCTGCGGTCCTGTGATCCCAGTTCTGACGCACATTAATGCCGAACCTCTTTTAGCCACACTGATTAATCTCTTAGCCATAGTCTTGCTGTCATTTTATTGGAAAGATAATCAAAAGAGGTCTTTGAAAGATGTGGCCCTTTTTTCTTTGATTTGCGGGGCAGGCCTCACCACAAAGTTTACATTCTTGCCGTTAATGCTGTTGCCGATTGTTATCATTCCCAAAACAAAACAAAGATTTATTTTTTTGGCAGGAACGCTTGTTGTGTTTTTTGGTTTGACTTTGCCGATTTGGGGCCGATTCACTCAGGTCACGGAATGGCTGTCCCATATCTTATTGAATCCGACGAGCGAAGGGGGCGGTTTTAAGGATTTACGGGCATGGCTTATTTCTTACGGGGAAGGCTTTATGTCCATGTGGCGTGCGTATTTGTTGCCTTTCTTCTTAACGTTGTTTTTAATGGGAATCGGCTATCTTCGGCAGAAAAAAGGCCATCGGTACCCTTTTGACAAAATCATTTTAGCGGGAACGGCGATCATCTTCTTTTTATTCCTTGTGATCGCTCGTCGTCCGGGCATGCAGTATTTAATCATTGTTTGGGGGGTCTTGGGGATCATTTCTGCTTTTTCATATTTAGGCGCAAGAGAAGCCAGATTTCGTTATGCAAAAGTCATGGGTGTGATATCATTAGTTCTCATCGTCCTGATTGGATCTTTACAGTCTATGGTTTATGCCTCCAAGCTTGAACATAAGAAACAAGAGATTTTTGCTTTTGACCGTTCACTTCGAGAGAAGTTTCCTGATTGTAAGCGCATAGGTTATTATCGCTCCTCAAGCCCGGAGATGGCGCTTCGTCTGGGGGACATGGTGGGAGATGTCAGGATTTTGGGACAGGAATTAAACCGTCTTTATCCGAATTCCTTTTTCTTTCATAGGTACACTTATCGCGTCGGTGATTTTGCCCGGGATTTAAGGATCCTTCAGATTCTTGAAAAATTTTCGTGTGTGATTTTTCAGGGGACCTGCGGGTATGATTTCAGCCAGGGCCCTTATGAAACAGAGCTTGTTGAACAGTGTTCGTCCGAATGTGCCTATCGCCTTGTGAAATCCACGGAAGAAGAAGGGGTCAAGTGGTTCCTTTTGGCGGATGTGTTAGAGAAAAAAGGTTCTTATTTTGAAGCGTATCTTGCGATTAAACAAAGTCTCGACAATAAGTTTGCTCGTCAATATGTGCGTTCAGTCCTTGACCAGGTCTGTCCTGAAATTGAAGGGAACGACATTTTTCATCTTTGTCATGATCGGAACAAATAGATAACCGTTTTTTGAAATTGGGGGAGAATGAAAAGGAGGGAACAATGTTCGGACTCGGAATTCAGGAATTATTAATTATTTTGTTGATTGCCCTTTTGCTGTTCGGGGCGGCGCGGCTTCCGGAAATTGGCCGGGCGCTTGGAAAGGCCATGAGTGAATTTAAAAAAGGGATGCACAGCGAGGGAAATGAGCAGGATCCCACGGACAAAAAAAATAAGTCATGACTGATCTGTATCCTCCGGAATCCCGCCACATGGATTTTATAGGCCATTTGGAAGAATTGCGGCAACGCATTCTCATTTGTTTGGCTTTCCTTTTGGGGGTGAGTGTTGTCCTTTTTTCGCAAGGACGCAATATCCTTTTGTTTTTGGAAAGGCCGGCTCAAGGACTCATCAAGGAATTTATTTTTATCACGCCTACAGAAGTGTTTTCGGCTTATGTGAAGGTCGTGCTTTTGGCTGCTTTTATGGTTTGTTTTCCGATCATCCTTTACGAGGCCTGGTTATTTTTGGCTCCAGCGGTGTCTCAGGAAGTGCGAAAAGTTGTTTTTGGCTGGCTTATGATGGCGCTCCTTTGTTTCTTGGCAGGAATTTTCTTTTCTTATACGATTGCTTTGCCGGCCGCGCTTCAATTTCTTTTAAGTTTTGGGGAAGGCCTTGCGCGGCCCGCGATTTCTCTGACCAAGTATGTGTCATTTGCTGCGGCGATCATCTTTGTGGGAGCATGTATTTTTGAAATTCCGGTCGTCATGGGATTGCTGACCAGGGTCGGGATTCTCAAGGCTGCCGTTTGGCAGGCAAATCGTCGATATTCGATTTTAATTATTTTTATTGTCGCCGCCGTGATTACCCCGACACAGGATATTTTTAATTTGCTCATTTTTGCATTACCCATGCTATTGCTTTATGAAGTGGGAGTGGTCGTTTCAAAAACAATAGAACAGAAAACCAAGATTGATTAATAAAGAGGAGGAAAACAAATGTCTTTTTCTGGACAGTTATCTTTATCAAGAACGATTTCCTATTGGCAGGCGGACAAGATTTTATTGACCTTGGCGGGAACCGCTTTTTTCCCTTTGATGGTCCATTCGTTGCCGGCTTCTCAGGGAACTAACTTGGGGCAAATTTGGTTGCCGATTTTTTGGGCACCCTTGGTTGCGATTCTCACTTGTCGTCGTCATGTGGCCTTGACAGCGGTTTTGCTGGGACCCTCGTTAAATCATCTGATATTTGGTTTGCCGTCGATAGGGATGCTTTCTGTTTTGACTTTTGAGCTCTTGGTTTTTTCCGTCTTTTTGCAAGCACTTCAGAGAAAAGAGACCTTACGAATGGGGTTTGTGGTTTTGGCTTATCTTGTTGCGAGATTATTAGCGGTCTGGTTATTTGGCCCGAAGGTTTTCTTTGAAGCCTTCGCGATATTTCTTGCGTCAGTTAAGACTTCTTTGCCGGGATTAATCGTTTTTGTTGGGCTCACAGCTCTCATCAATTATTTGCAAAAGGCGCGTTCATGAAGGACCTGGAATTTTCTTTTATTCTCGAGAAATTAAGTCAAATCTCTTTTCCAGATGTCGATTTTGTCCTGGGGATCGGACGCGGAGGAATTGTCCCGGCTGCTTTGGTCGCGTATCAGCTTAATAAAGAATGCGGTGTCATTTCATTGAATTTTAGGGATGAGAACAACCAGCCTTGCCGAGAGGGGCCTGTGGTTGTAAAACCTTTTGTTCCACCGAAGGGTGTTCAAACAATTTTGCTTGTTGATGATGTGTCTGTTACCGGAAAGACTTTAGACACGGCCAAGGGTTTATTAAAAGGATATCAAGTAAAAACTTTTGTCTTGAAAGGCCAAGGCGATTATGTGCTTTTACCAGAAATCAAAGAGTGCGTGTCCTGGCCCTGGAAAAAGCTTTTATAAAATTGGAGAGGAACAATGGAAAGATTTTTTTATTCTTTGGAATGTTTTTTACAGCAGCAGATTTCCCGCTCTAAATTTCTCAAAATAATGTTGGGTGGGTTGGCCGTCCTAATCGCTCAAAATAAATTTTTAAAGTTGGCCTTTGCCAATGTCAATGAGGCTGGTCCTCGACTTAAGAAAAACATTCAAACCAAACAGGATTTAGTGGCTATCAGCAGTCCCGATCCGTATAAAAACACCTTGGTCGCCATTGCGGGCTTGGGTGGCATGGAGCTCTTCGTCAAAAAAGGCGCTACGGTTGTTGTTAAACCCAATATCGGTTGGGACAGAAATCCTGAGCAGGCCGCGAATACGAATCCTGCGGTTGTGGCCGCGTTGGTCGATTTGTGTTATCGGGCTGGCGCTAAACGCGTGAATGTGTTTGATGTCACTTGCAATGATCCTCGGCGTTGTTATCAAAATAGCGGAATCGAACAGGCCGCTTTAGCCAAAGGTGCAAAGGTTTATCTGCCTGATCATTGGAATGTCGTGAAGGCCAAATTTCCATTCCCCAGTCAGATGGAAAACTGGCCGATTTTACGCGACGCAGTTTCGTGTGACACCTTCATCAATGTCCCTGTGTTAAAACATCATGGGTTGACCAACTTAACATTATCCATGAAAAATCTCATGGGTGTCTGCAGTGGGCAGAGAGGGCTTATGCACATGAATATCGGTCCCAAACTAGTTGACCTTTTGACATTTATTAATCCCGAGTTGACCGTGATTGACGCGACGCGTGTTCTGCTTCGCAATGGTCCCACCGGCGGGAATTTAGCCGATGTGGCCGAGTTCAATACGGTTTTTGCTTCGTGTGATTCAGTTTTGGCCGATACGTTTGCTTGTCGATTGTTACAGAAAGATCCCATGAGCGTAAAATATTTGCAAGAAGCCTCCGGCCGGAATTTAGGGCAGATGGATTTAACAAAGGCCCGAGTCCAAGCCATCAAATTATAGAACGTTATGAGAAAACTTATTATTCTTCGTCGATTGTCACAAATTATTTTTTCCTCTATTTTTATTTATATCCTTTGGTCCACGACCTATCCTTTAAAAAGTTTTTTTTCTTCGCAAATCATTTTTAAGATTGATCCTTTGGTCATGTTTCTGACAGCCTTGGCTGAGCGGGTTATCGTTCCGGGCTTAATTTTTTCTGTGATGATGGTTGTTCTGACGGCCATTTTTGGAAGATTTTTTTGCGGATGGATGTGCCCTATGGGAAGCTGGATTGATTTTATCAGCTTGGTGGGGAGAAAAAAACAAGAGAGGTTCTCTGAATCGACCAAAGTCAAAATCAGCCGGCCCAAATTCTTCATACTACTTTTTATTTTTATTGTCGGTTTTTTGGGAATTCAAATCGCTTGGATTTTGGACCCGATTGTTATGGCCGCGAGAGTCATTTCCCTCAATGTCATCCCTGCCATGACTCTGGCGGTTGACAGGGCCATGCAGTTTTTTATTCAACGATTTGGGTTTTATGAGCCATTCTATGATTTTTATCGTTCTTTAAAATCCGGAATTTTAGGTGTCAATGTTCATTTTTTTACGAGTTCCTTACTGACGCTCGGATTTTTCTTGATCGTGACGGCTTGCGCCATTTTCATTTCGAGACTCTGGTGCCGCATGCTTTGTCCGTTAGGGGCTTTTTACGCTTTGAACGCCCCAGCGAGTTTGTTGAAACGAAGGACAGAAGGATGTACTTTTTGCGGACAGTGTACGCAAACCTGTCGCATGGGGGCGATTAAAGAAAGCGGGACCTATCATCCAGGAGAATGCATCCTTTGCATGGATTGTGTTTATGCCTGTCCTCAGGAGATTACGAATTTTTCTTTTTTCCCGCCATCGAAATCAAAACAACAAAACAAGATTTCTTCGCGGGGAATATCCCGCCGGGATTTCATTCTTCTTTTAGGTGCCATTTTCCCTTTATTGGGGTTTAAAACATCGCAGAAGTCTTTCGGTGTCCATCCAGTTGTGCGGCCTCCCGGAGCTTTGCCTGAAGCCCAATTTGTCGATAGCTGTGTCCGCTGCGGGAACTGTATGAAAGTGTGTCTGACGAACGGTTTGCAACCTGTCACTCTCGAAAGCGGACTCGAAGGGCTCTGGACTCCCCAGCTTGTGCCGGAGATTGGTTATTGTGAATACAATTGTCATGTTTGCGGTGACGTTTGTCCGACACAGGCGATTAAGAAATTGTCGTTAGAGGACAAGCAAAGAACAAAATTAGGGATTGCCGAGATAGACAAAACGATTTGTATCGCCTGGGCCGAGAATAAAGAATGCATCGTTTGTGAAGAACATTGCCCTGTTCCGGAAAAGGCGATCAAGTCCACGGAGCAGATCGTGGACGGAAAAAAGATTTTTAAACCTAGGGTTGATGAACAGCTTTGTGTCGGCTGCGGGATTTGCCAAAACAAATGCCCGACAAAGCCTTTGCGGGCTATTCGTGTCAATCCGAAGAGAATTTAGCTTGTTGTTTAGGGCGCGAATTCGTTGTGTTATAATTATTTTTACCATTTTTAAAGAGAAGAGGTCTTGATGAAATTTTCTTTATTTGCGAAGTTCTTGCCTAAGCTTTCTGAAATCAGCCGTCCTCTGGTCGCTATCGCCTTTACTGTTTGGGGATGCTATCTTCGGTTTAAGATGTTCGCCACTCGGGATTTCTGGGTCGATGAGACGAATCAATTTGTTCACACCGTGGGGGCTTTTCAGCCGTTCTGGAAGCGTTTGACTTACGGTGAGGTCACCTGCTTTCCCGGCGAATATTTGCTCAATTATCCTTTTGTTCAATTCTTTGGGGACAATAAATGGGGAATCTCGATCCCCCATATGGTCGCGATGTTCCTCGGATTCTATGTGTTGTATATCATTTGCCGTTTGTATTTTAAAACGATTTGGGGTTATGTGATCACCTTCGCGATTTTTGCGAATAATTCAAATCTGGTTTATCATGCCTTGGAATTTCGTCCTTATGCGGTCTTGCCGACCTTGAGTTTGGCGGCTTTTTATCTGTCACACAGAATTGTTTTTCATTATCCGGAATTGAGCCGTTTAAAAAAGTTTTTAATAGGTTTATTTTTTACACTGTCGATCATGTATCACGCCTATGGCATCATGATTGTGTTTTTCTGTATGCTGTTCCATTTTATTGTTTATGCCCGGCAGACGACCTTTAAAGAAACCCTGTTAAGAATTCTGCCGTTTTCGATTTCGTTGGCTGCGGTCAGCCTGCCGATTTTTTTATGGTATGCGACCGGCGAAACGGGCATGAGCTATGAAAATAATTCGATTGGTCGAAATATCAATACCTTTGATTTTATTCCAAATCCTTTGGTCAGTTTGAATGTTTTTTTAAGGACCGTGATGGGGAATTTAGCGGGATATAAAAAATTGAAATGGCTTGTCAACGGAATCCTTTTGTGTTTTTTAATCCCGCATAAAGAGCGATGGCAAAAGGTCGGTTTTCTTTTGATCTTAATCATCTTGCCGATCGAATTGATTTGTGTGGCGGATGCCAGGACCGGCTATTGGTTCCTTCAAAGACAATTTATTTGGGTGATGCCGTATTACGCGTTCCTTCTAGGATGGTGTTGGGACACGATTGCGCAGTTTATTTTTTCAAAAACAGCTTCTTTACTTGGACGGTTTCGTCAATAAATCAATATCGTTATGGACAAAAGCCCAGAACTTTCCATTATCTTGCCGGCCTACAATGAAGGCCTTTATATTGAGGATAGTCTCAAGAAAATCCAGGATGTCGTTGATAAGTTAAATGTTACCTATGAATTGATTGTTGTTGATGACGGATCGACGGACAACACCCTACTGAAAGTGAAACGATGCGAATCTTCTCAGGTCAAAGTGGTCACCTATTTTCAGAATCGGGGCAAAGGTTACGCGGTTAAAGAAGGAATGCTTTATGCCCAGGGCCAATATCGGTTGTTCATGGACGTGGATTTGTCCACATCTTTATCCGCCATCGAACGATTTTTGAATCTTATGCGAACAAACGATTATGATGTTGTTATTGGCAATAGAAAAACGCATCCGCATCTGCAGAAAATTCGCCAGCCCTGGTATCGTCGTTTTTTTGGCAAAGGTTTTACCTGGCTTTCCTGCTTGATGATCGGATGTTTCTTGAATGATTTTACTTGTGGGTTCAAAATGTATCGCAAGGAGGCCGCCGATATTATTTTTAAACGCCAAAGGATCTTTAACTGGGCCTTTGACGCCGAGCTGATTTATATCGCGATGCAGCATCATCTTAAGATTCACCAGGAACCTGTCGAATGGAGCCATCATCCCGACTCCAAAGTCCGTTTATTCAACAATATCGTCACGTCTTTGGCCGGGTTAATGCAGATGCGGATCAATGGTTTGAAGGGTTATTATCGTTAAGAGGTGTCCTCACAAAAGATTTTCTTCTCCCCTCAAAGACTATTCAAAACAGATTAAAGTTTATTTTTTCTCTCTCTAGACACCGTTCCAACAAGTTGCTAATATGATGACGAACTCTTGATGTCCGAAAGAGACGAGGAGGTTTTATGAGAAAATATATTCTTTCGATTGATCAGGGCACGACCGGAAGCCGGGCCATCGTTTATGATAAATCAGGGAAAGTCAAGGCACTGGCTTATGAAGAATTTCCGCAGTATTTTCCCAAACCCGGTTGGGTCGAGCACAACCCCGTCGAAATTTGGAATAGCGTCAACCATTCTATCCAGAAAGTTCTTCAAAAAATTTCTCCTGACGCTGTTGAAGCCATTGGGATAACGAATCAGCGTGAAACAACCGTGATCTGGGACAAGAAAACAGGAACGCCCATTTATAATGCCATTGTTTGGCAGTGCCGCCGGACTTCATCACGATGCGATGCGCTCAAGAAAAATAAAACAACAGTTAATTTTATTCGCCAAGCAACAGGGCTTCCCGTTGATGCCTATTTTTCCGCAACGAAAATTGAGTGGATTCTCCGCCATGTCCCGGGAGCCTTGAAAAAGGCAAGAGAA
>CAZAPN010000041.1:0-11199 GCA_964487145.1 uncultured Planctomycetales bacterium
ATTCCAAAAAGTGTATAGATATGAACATTAATGGCACTGGCTAATTGGGCAGAAAAAGCCATGATGGGCAATAAATATGTAATCCGTGTTCCGACTGTTTCTATAACTTTATATCCCCACGTCATGATCCCGAGAAGAATGGCGAGGCCTCCAAAAATGACACTCATTTTAGGCGTTAAAACACCGGCACCCGCAATGACGCCTGTGGCATTCGCCACATCATTTGCACCCCAAGTAAACGCCACATAGCAGCCACTTAATACGATGAGCCATGATAAGACTTGTCTAAAAAATCGACGAGGGATAATGCCATATAACGAATTCTTAAACATTCTAAAAAACAAATATCCCAAAATCGCGGCCCCTAAAGGTGTAAAAATCCAGCAAATAAAAATATCCTTAAAGATTTTCCAATTAATCGCGTAGTGCAAAGCGATTCCCGCTCCTGCGACCGCGCCGACGATGGAATGACTTGTTGAAATCGGCATCTTCCAATACGTCGCTAAAATGACCCAGACACACGTTGCAAAACACGCCACCAAAGATAAATAAAGCGCTGATTGGGGCGGCATTTTATCCATGGCCACAATGCCTTTGCCGATCGTATGAATGACATGGCCTCCCTGAAAATAGGCCCCTAAAAAGCCAAAAAGGCAAATCAACACGACCGCCCACCTCAACGTCAAGACTTTGGACCCGACCGCAGTGCCCAAAGAATTAGCCGCGTCATTGGCTCCGATAGACCACCCAACACCAGCACCCATCAGCAAGATAAAAAATATTAAAAGGATTTCCATTCGCTTGATTATTATTTTTTTAATTTCGAAAGCATTTTTTGCAACAAACTCAAATTCCGCTCACTACCCAAAAAAAGGATGACATCCCCACCTTCCAAAATCGTTGTACCGCTGGGGATAATAAATTTATCTTGTCGTGAAATAAGAACAATCAAGCATTCCGGGGGAAGCTTGATTTCATATAACGCTTTGCCAACCACATCCGAATCATAAGGGACAATAATGTCATTTAAAATGGCATCGATCCCTTCTGTCTTTTCAAACTCCAGCGGATAACGACGTTTATTGGTCAGGGGAATATTGACTTTTAAAAGTCGAGAAACGTAGGCAATTGATGTCCCTTGGATCAAAACTGATGTTAAAACGATAAAAAAGACAATGTAAAAGATCGTTTGTGCGTGAGAGATATTGGCTAATAACGGGAATGTCGCCAGGATAATAGGAACTGCGCCTCGCAGGCCGACCCATGATATCAAAATTTTCTTGTTGAGATTCATGCGAAATGGCAACAAACACAAAAAGATGCTAATGGGGCGAGCAATAAACATTAAAACAAACGAGATCAAAAGTCCTCCCATGACAACCGGGACAATTTGAGAAGGAAACACAAGCAAGCCCAATGTTAAAAACATGGTAATCTGCATCAACCAGGCCAATCCTTCATGAAAGCGAACGATTGTTTTTTTATTCAAGAATTCCTGATTGCCCAGCATGATCCCGGTGATATAAACCGCGAGAAATCCGTTCCCATGTAAAAATGATGTTAAGGTGTAAGTTAAAAGGACTAAAGAAATTGTCAAGGCCGGATAAAGCCCGGTATACTCCAAGCGCAAACGGTTAATGATAAAAATACTGATGACGGCCATCAGATAGCCCATGAGGCCGCCGATGCCCATCTCAACGAAAAAGCTGGGGATTAAATCAAATAAAGTCGTATTCGGGTGAGTGAGGATTTTAATAAAACCCAGGGTGAGAAATACGGCCATGGGATCATTGCTGCCAGATTCAAATTCAAGAAGGGGTTTGATTGGGCTTTTTAGGCCAACTCGACGAGATTTTAAGATACTAAAAACAGCGGCCGTATCGGTTGACGATACAATCGCCCCCAAGAGAAGTCCTTCCAAAAATGAAAATTTTAGGATATAAACAGAAAAAACTCCAAGGATGATCGCCGTGAAAAGGACCCCGACCGTCGAAAGGAGTAAGCCAGGCCCAATAATGGGACGAACATCCAGCCATCCGGTCTCAATCCCGCCAGAAAAAATAATGAAGATGAGGGCAACGATTCCAATCGACTTGGCTAAAGAAGGATTATCAAAATGAATCCCCCCGATTCCTTCTGTTCCAGCCAACATTCCAATTGTCAAGAACAACAATAAGGCAGGAATAGCAAATTTATCAGAGACCTTACTGGAAACAACACTGATAAGGATCAATAAGGATGCCGCAAGTAATATGTATTCAATTGACATGGACGTTTTAATATGTTCCTAAAAAATTAATCAAAATCCTGCAAGACTATTTTACTTAATCTTTTTGGGATTGCATAGGTATTCTGCATTCACGGCTGTTCGGCCGCAACTATTACAGATATACGAGAGTTCTTTGATTTTTTCATTGCATAAATGTCGCTCATTCGGGATCAAAGAGCCGCACCAGTCACATTTTTCATCATGGCGAGATACGGGGACACACAAATGCCCATGGTCCCCTGTCTTTCCCTGGCAGGTCGGACAGCAATTTCCTTTATTTGATGATCGTGTCCCTTTTCCTTGTTTAGTTTTTTTTACGTTTGTCATAAATAACCTCCACTAGTTAATGTTTCGTTAAATAGATTTGTAAAAGAATAAATAAACCAAAAACGATAAAGATCAATGACGAAATAATTTTTAAAGCCTTTTCCGGAATCTTTTTCCCGGCGACAATCCCAATTCCAATCGCTAGCGAATCCGCCAAGACCATTCCCAGGGAGGAGCCTAACCACACCCCAACGAATGAACGATATTGAGCCGACAACGATATGGTCGAAAGCTGCGTCTTATCCCCCAGTTCGGCCAATGCAAAAGCCATGGCCACGGTTCCTATGGGACCCCAAAAGTTTTTTTCATTTCTTTTTTCATCATATGAATCGCCCTTGAGTGTCCACAACCCGAACCCGATAAACGATAGCCCAATAAGCCACTTCAGATAAATGAATGGGATAAATCCAGTTAAAGTCACACCAATCACAACCGATAGAAGATGTACAACCAACGTTCCAATAAGAACTCCCCACAAAACATGACTGGGCTTAAACCGTGTCGCAAAAGACAGAGCCAATAACTGGGTTTTATCCCCCATTTCTGCTAAGGTAATTAAAAATAATGAAGAAAAGAATGCAAGCACAGGTTTTATTTCTTTATTAAAACGGCAACGCTTCGGCCGTTAATCTGATATTGATTTTGGTCTTCTAAAAGACGCTCTTCATTCGGCTTTACAAAATCTTCTCCCGTCGGCAAACTCGTATCGATAACCCGATGCCACTTCTTGCCTCGATTCTGAGGTAGTAAAATTGTCTGCGCGTTGACATCGGGATTAAAAATGAAAAAAAGATAATAGCCGTCAGATTTTTTTGAGTTTTCCTTGGAATCTAATTGATAACACAACGTTTTCAGTTGGGGATCATTCCAATTGGGGCGATCCAAGTTCTTGCCAAACCATAAGATATCCGGAACATCATCTGCGCTGCTGCTTTTTTCTGACAAAAATCGGTGCCGGTTGAGGACTTTATGTTTTTTTCGGAAGGCAATCGCTTTCTTCGTGAATTCGAGAATATCAAAATTATTTCTAATAAAGTCCCAATGGAACCAACTGATTTCATTGTCCTGACAGTAGGCATTGTTGTTTCCCTGCTGCGTGCGCATGAATTCGTCCCCCCCTAAAAGCATCGGGGTCCCTAATGAAAAATAGAGATAACATAACGCATTTTTTACAAGCTGTTTTCGCAAGCGAATAATATTGGGATCAGGGGTGTTCCCTTCAACCCCGCAATTCCAAGATACGTTATAATCAGAGCCGTCTTTATTATTTTCTCCATTAGACTCATTATGTTTTTGATTATAGCTATACAAATCGCGCAATGTAAAGCCATCATGGCATGTCATAAAATTAATGCTGTTATGCGGAGACCGCTCATTGGCACGATAAAGATCAGGCGACCCCGTAACCCGCAGGGCGAAATCCGCAATTTGACCGTTTTCACATAATAAAAATCTTCGTCCCGTATCACGAAAGCGGCCGTTCCATTCTGACCAGCCAATCGGAAAATTGCCAACCTGATACGTGGTTAAATCCCAGGGTTCAGCGATCATTTTGACATTTTTCAAAATGGGGTCTTTGGAAACCGCATCAAAAAAAGGAGAAGTTTTGCTAAACCCTCCCTTCACCTTGGCCAAGACAGGGGCTAAATCCAAACGGAACCCATCAACATGCATTTCTTTGACCCAGTAGCGTAGCGAATCCAAAACCAGATTCGTCACAATAGGATTTTCCGCCATCAAGGTGTTCCCGCATCCGGTATCATTTTTATATTTTCGATAAGGTTCTTTAGGGGTCCCCTCCAGGCAATAATAAGTCCGGTTATCAATGCCTTTGAAAGTGAGTGTCGGGCCCAACTCATTTCCTTCCCCCGTATGGTTATAAACCACATCCAAGATGACTTCGATGCCAGCTTTATGCAGTTCGCGAACCAGTGTTTTAAACTCGTGAACTTGACAGCCAAGACTCGCCATTGAACTATAGCCGTATTCAGGGGCAAAAAAAGCAATCGTATTGTATCCCCAATATTCTGTTAAACCGTCATTCAAGAGTTGATCCCGGATATAATATTCATGCACAGGCAAGAACTCCACTGCATTGATACCCAAATCTTTGAGATACGGGATTTTCTCGATAAATCCCAAATAGGTGCCACGATGTTTGACCCGGGATGACGGATGGGCGGTAAACCCTCTTAAGTGGACTTCATAAATCAATAATTCTTCAAAAGGGATGTTCGGAGATTTATCATTTTGCCAGGGAAAAGTATCATCGATAACAATGCATTTCGGGACGATTTCGGCATTGTCCCGTTTATCCATGGCCAAATCGGCCAGAGGAGACTGCTCATCAAAGGCTAGAAATAAATTAGATTGATTAATGGCCTTGTGGGTCAAAGCTTTGGCATACGGATCGATGAGAAGTTTATATTTATTAAAGCGGAATCCTTGCGCGGGATCGTACTTCCCTCTTATTTTATAACCATAAAGTTGCCCAGCTTTAAGCCCTGGAACAAAAATGGACCAGATATTTTCCAGGCTTTTCACAAGGGGAATCGTGTCTTGGGGCATCCCTTCTGCAGTCTTAAACAAACAAAGAAGAACTTCGTCCGCGTCTTTGGAATAGATGGCAAAATTGACGCCATCTTTTCGAAGGGTCGCTCCCAGCGGTGATGTCTTTCCCGGGAAAACTTTTTTTGAAGAAACTGTCCGATAACTTGAGCGCATAAATAATAGGAAATTGGGTAAAGATTTCTTTTGTATTATATTATTTTTCTATCGAAAATGCACTTCTATTCCTTATTTCTTGATACATAGAGGGAAGGAAAAACAGAGGAAAAGTTCTATTTTAATAAGGCATTTACCGCATCAAGTTTCTCATAAATCTTCGGCAACCAAGCTTCGCCCCAAAAGAGATAACAGCTTGTTTCGGCATCAAGGATAAGTCGCCGGGCCTGGGAAAGACGATCAGCGCTGATTCGCGATGATCTTGAATTTTTCAGTTCCCAATAGCGTTTGCTTGTCTCAAAAAGCGCGTTAATCGCTTTTTTCTGTGATTCAGAACCACTCCATTGATCAAAATTATAGCCACTTGTTGATCCCACGTTCCATGCCCCTGTTTGGACTTGGACCTTATCAAATTTTTTAAATTTTTTCAAAAAATCAGAAATCCGAATTGTTTCCATTTTTGTTTTTTTGTCTTTCATCATCGTCACAAGTGGCGCAAAAAAATACCCAAAAAATCCGGCATTTTCATCAAGCTGTCGAAACCATCCCCCGTTTTCTCCGTCTGACCAAGTCGTGACAAGCCGAGAACTTTCATGAGAAGGACAACCATCCAATTTACGAGTCACTTCACTGACGAACCATTCAGGATTTAATCCGCTTTCTTGGGCGTTGGAAAGGTCTCGATTCCGGGGAATAATGACGATTTCTGCCCCCTCATAAGAAGCGATATATGGTTTAAACCCATCAAGCGGTTTTTGATTGTCCGGTTTCACATGCACATGATCTACGATGACATATTCGTAACCGCATCGTTTCAGGTAAGGAATCATCTCCATGGAAAAAGCCATTTCGGATGGCCAGAAACCTTTGGTTTTTTGTCTGAAAACTTTTTCCATCAGATCCCGCCCTTGATCGAGCTGTTCATCCCAATCGTCTTTCGGGATCAACGGGAAAATCGGATGAAAATATCCCATCCCAATAATTTCAATATTGTTCGCTGTGCGGTAAAGCTCCAGCATTTGCGGGATATCAACGTAACGACGATATCGGTCGATGATTTCTGGATCTAAAAATTGTTCAATGAGAATGCCAGAAAAGTCGACATGAAAATACGCATCTTTGAAAAGATGCGCATAGCGTGCAGCCCGTTCATAACACTTGATAATCTGTTGAGCTTCCCATTCGTTATGATCGATGAGAAGCTTAAGATTCGCCGGTGGCTGATGCATATGGAGCCCCATGGCATAAAATATTTTACTCATCGCTTATGCTTTCCTTAAGGCCTCCATTCCCCGACGACAGATTTCTTTGGCATAATCGGTCCACAGTCCTGTCCCCCAATAGCGGAAACAACTGGTTTGTGACAACAAAAGATAAAGCAATGCTTCTGCATAGATGGACGATTGGGAACCGCCCTTGTTCTTATCAAATTTTTTATGAAATTCAACGCTCAGTTTATTAATCGGGTCTAAAACATCCTCATAACCTTTAACCCAACTGCGATCATTGGTCCATGACCCTTTGTCCAAATTAAAACGGGAATCCTGGGCATGAAGCTTTTCAATGGCATCATTTGCTGCTTGGGGATAATATTTGGAAATGTGTTGCCAAATCCGATGCTGAGAAATCGGTTGGATCGGAATAAAATTGTTCTCTTTGATGCCGGCCTCTTTTAAGAATTCCAAATATTCCGATCCGTTCATGCCGACGACACCTTCGGTCCCGATTTCATGAAAAGCCTGATAATAGCACGGAGGGAACTCATTCATCATGACGCCCCCATTCTCTCCGTCACCAATTTGGCAAACAAAAGGTGGAATGGTTTTTCCCGCATATTCTTGGCAAGACAGGCCCTTGGCTTCATAGTAAGGCTGCATTTGAGCGACTAATTTCGTGTCAGAACCTTGCGTTTTGATCAAAACCGTAATTTCTTCCGTCTGGCCAAGGGAATTTTTCGCGACCAAACGGTGAGGAAAATGAGGACGCCGAATCCCGCTGCCATCCAGATTCTCAATGGTATGCTCCTGGACCATCAACCATTCATAGCCGCATTGTTTTAAGGTTTTGACATATTCATAACAAACATCCGGATGAATCGGAAGGTGCATCTCCGGCGGAGAGAAACCTTTTACACGATTTAAGGCTTCCTCACCAAAAATCGAGGCAAAATGATTCCGGAAAGCCATGATATGAAGTTTTACATCAGGAATCGGGGTTGAAGTGACGACCGCATGGGACCACGTTGTTCCTAACCATTCGACATAACGAGAATAAGTCTTATCAGAGGTAATCAATTTTAAATTTTCTAAAACATGCCCGGCCCCCATTTGGGGTAATCCCCAAAGAAGATTTCCGGAATAATCCAGCATGACCCTTGGATTTTTCCCTTGTCCAACAAGGTCTCGCACAATATCCGAAATCCGTGAATAACAATTCAAAAAGACCGGAGCATTGTGGTTGTCTCCAAAACCTTGATGTTCCATCATATATTGCAAATTCGAAATTAATGATGCGCTGGGTAAATCATCGTGGGATGCGGGAATCGTCGGTTGGTGCATATGCAACGCAATGCCAAAGGAAGACTGAACATTTTTGAAATGGATATTGGAAATCAAGGCTCCCATTTTTTTCGAACTTTTGACTTGGGGTTGGGTATCAGATCGATCTCCTGTGATTGCAGGAAAGTCTTTGATGTGATCGGGAAACAGTGATTTAGACGGCATAGGCAGGTTGCTGAGGGCGAAGGTTTTTTTGTTTTTTGGTTTTCGTGCCGGATTTTACCGCGGATTCTTTTTGTAACAGGGATGAGGACAAATACAATGTCGCGCAATCCATATCGGCAAAAATTCGATCGCGCCACTCGACTTCTTTGAGCCAATCCTCGTCGATCTTGTTATTCAGCAAGTCCTCATAGATTTTGGTAAACCGTCCGACATGTTGTTTAATCCGTTTTTGAGCATACGGCACCATGGTCCCGGTTTTCATGATAAACGGCCAATCACTTGATTCAGCCAAAACCAGTTCACGGGCCGCTTGATTCAGAGCCCGCCGAATCAGATTGCTTTTAGAACCTTTGATCAAATGAGTTTGGAATTTGTCCGCTAATTCAACCATGCGTTGGCCTGCGATATGCAAATGGCGATAAATCCAATCATTGCCCCCTTCTAACCAGAATTCACTATATCCCTTCCATCCCCAGCTGGAACTGGTCGGCATTGCCATTTGATTCGTCGGATATTCACCTAAATATTCAGATGGGGTCACAAATTTAACGGTTTTTTGGTCGTAGTGGATTTTTCTCATTAAAAAGTCAATCCACATGGGGCCTTCGAACCACCAATGGCCAAAAAGTTCCGCATCATAGGGAGCGATAATGATGGGTTTCCTATCCATGTGTACGGATAGATGTTCGATTTGCCGTTCGCGGTTGAACATGAAATTGCCGGCATGAATCGCGGCTTTGGCCTTGGCCCAATCCGGATTATACGCTTCCTTGTATTCGGTATTCCCCGTAATACGCCAATATTTAAGTCCCGTATTGATGCGAATCCCGGCCGGATGAATATAGGGTTTCACGTATTCATAGTCAAGCTCATGTCCGATATCGCGATAATATTCGCGATAATCAGGGTCTCCGGGATACCCTTCCTTCGAACTCCAAACCTGTTTAGAGGATTCCCAATCACGGCTGAACGCGGCAACTCCCGATGGGCAATAAATCGGGGCATACACGCCATATCGGGGTGCCGGATCCGCATTCAAGACACCATGGGAATCCATAAAGAAATAACGAATGCCGGCGTCTTTTAAAAACTTATCGACTCCAGGAAAATAACCGCACTCGGGCAGCCAAAATCCTTTCGGAGATCGGCCAAATGTTTTCTTATAATGTTCAACGCCGATTTCAATTTGGCCTTTTACGCTCGAGGGATTAACAGACAAATTCGGCAGGAATCCATGAGTTGCGCATGACCCGACAATTTCCAGATAACCCATGTCTTGAAACTTCTTAAAGGCCGAGACTAAATCACGATGATATTTATTCAAAAAAACATCTTTCGTTTCTTTGAATTTGCGGTTATACATGAGCGCGAGCCCATGATAATGCGGCAGATAAGCCGTTCTTTCAATTTCTTTTTCCGAGAACTCGATTAATTTATTAATATGGCGGACAAAACGATTTTGCAAAAGCGGGTCTTGAAGCATATTGACCAAAGGCGGGGTCAACGACATCGTGACCCGAAAATCAACCCCATCCTGGATGAGTTGATCGAAAACGTTGATGAGAGGCACATAGGTTTCCGTAATCGCTTCATAAAGCCAATTTTCTTCCAGGAAATATTCTTCTTCCGGATGGCGGACATACGGCAAATGCGCATGCAACATTAAACACACATAACCTTTATGCATAAACTATTCTCGAATAACTGTTTAAGGATTGTAAATTGTTTTGGTTCGTTCAACGGATGTCGAGATCCGGCGTTCCTCGAGCTTATCAAAGGATTGGGCTAGAAAGTCAAACGGGATTTTTCCGTCGGGCAAAGCATATCGCAATGTGAATGTCCCATCCTCTCGCAATTTGATGGGTTGATCGCCCAACCAAACGGACGCGGACGGTTCTGTCCGGCCATAGACAATTAATTCGGTACCAATTTCAAAAAAGAATTTTCGCGGGCCAGTAAAAAAATTCTGCTCACTCGCCTGGGCCTGCTGGTTTTGGCTAAATAGCGATTCTGTGGCTCCTCCCATGATTTCTTCCGAGGCACCGATGCGTTTGTGCCATTGACTCCGCCTCATCTCTTCTTCCAGCTTGGCCAACCGAGCCTGTTCTAATCGCCAACGATTTTCAGGATCTCGGTCTTCCAGATCCTTGTCTAATAGTGAATTGCCCAACTCAGTGAGGCTGCGAACTTTTTTCAATAATTTTAATAATGGGAATAATTTTGCATAATAATTTCGAATATCGTTTTCTGTCAGAAGCAGCCTTTTACGCTGTCGGGGCGTTAGAATCTGTTGCCCTTTGGCACCGGCCAACGGATGTCGTCCTTTGGCACCAGCTTTTTCTAAATAAACAAATGGCTGAGATTGTTTTTGGTCATTCACTTCCATCCAAATCATGTCATTGCGGGAAGACATCTGCACGCGTGGCGTTGTTACGAAATTGGAACGGGCTATCGCAAAAAAACGTCCATCCGGAGTCTTCATCCCGATATCAGCGCAGTAACTCACGCTATCCGACCACAAGTTGACGTACCAACTTTTGGAATATCCCACATCAATATCAAACCAATGGTTCGCGTTATTGTCGTGAAAATCAATTAGGGTCACATCATACATGCGTAAGGTTAAACGCGCTTGGTCGCAGCCTTGCCCGATTTTGCGTTTGACCTGATCAAACGAATCTTCGGCAATTTCCCAATAGGCATGAATCCAGAATGGATCGCGGGCAATTAAGGTCAATTGCGTTCGATTATAGGATGAAGGTAAGTCAATGGTATCAACAACAAGATCTTTGCGAACAGACGGAGGATTTAAGGTCAAATATTCCGACGGTGGCGATGGCGACAAGTGATTTTTTGAACGAGATTGATTCTTCTCGCTTGATTTCGCGGTCATAACGATAAATTTAAAATTTTGCGTTTAACTATGGTAAACACTTAATACTTCATCAGCAATAACATCCCAAGAAAAGACAGATTCAACAGCGATGCGACCATTTCTTCCCATCCAACGGCCATGGTCAAAATCACTGAACAATGTTCCGATCCCCCAGGCGACCGATTCGGGATTGGCATAAATCTGAAAACCATTGACATCATGCCAAACAATTTCGGAAGGTCCGCCGTTGGAGCTGGCAATAACCGGTTTGCCGGAGCTCC
>CAZAPN010000042.1:0-11034 GCA_964487145.1 uncultured Planctomycetales bacterium
TGGTACAAAAAATTATTCCTATGATGAAATCGGAAATCTTCTGGCCAAAGACGGGATTAATTATACCTATGGCCAAAACGGGGCCGGCCCTCATGCGGTCACCTCGGGCAGTGATGGATCAACATTCACTTATGATGCGAATGGGAATATGATCACAAAATATCAAAATGGAGTCAGCTGGCAATATGTTTATGACGCTGAAAACCGGTTGATCGAAGTGAAAAAGAATTCGCTGACCGTCGCCCAGTACGGTTATGACGGCGACGGAGGTCGTACGAAAAAGGTTGTTTATGATTATTCGAGGGGTATCGCCAGCCGGTTTCTGGAAGGAACGCCAATCCTTATGGCCGATGGTTCGAAACGGCCGATTGAGACGATTAAGCCGGGCGATTCAATTATGAGTTTTGATATGGCCACTTTAAACAAAATTAAGGTCAAGGTCAAAAATGTTTCACGACATGACGTAATCCTTAGCGAATATTTTATGATTGATGACAATATTAAAGTGGCATCAGACAGTTTGTTTTATTCAAATGGGGGATTAAAAACTGTT
The DNA here is from genome assembly GCA_964487145.1 of uncultured Planctomycetales bacterium. Classification (GTDB taxonomy): domain Bacteria; phylum Omnitrophota; class Gorgyraeia; order Zapsychrales; family CAZAPN01; genus CAZAPN01. Next base: position 554 of record CAZAPN010000042.1, read on the forward strand.
AATCAATTGAAAAGAGGCGATAAACTTTTAAATTTTGATTTGGAAGAAGTGACGTCAAAAGAGATAAAATTAGTTAAAGACAAAATAAAAACCAGGGTTTATAATTTGGATGTGACGAATGAGCCTCTGTTTTTTGCGGGTGGCTATCTCGTCCAAAATAAGGTTGACCCCGATCGTCAACTGGTTTCCTCAACTCGCGCAAAAAGGGTTTTTGATCTTTCCCAATTTGCCGAATATCCCAATCGCATAATCGATTTTTTTCTGGATGTCAAAGAGGCCCAGGCTTCACCTTCAGGCGCGACAACCAAGACAACGTATTTCGCAGGCAATCTTTACGAAGAAGATTCGCTCAATCAGACGGACCATATTTTTGTTGGTTCAATGAGAGTTGTGTCTTTAGTGAACGGCCGGCCATTGTATTATCTCACCGATCATCTGGGAGGAACAAATCTTTTAACGGATGAGAATGGGGCAGTCAAAGAACTCTGCGAGTATGCGCCATTCGGCGGATTTTCGCGCCACGAACGATATGGAACAGAAGAAGAGCGCGCGTGGAATCTTTTCACCGGCCAGCACCTCGATGATGAAACGGGGTTGTATTATTATGGGGCACGATATTATGATCCGTCGACAGGAAGATTTATAACACCCGATGATATTATCCCTAGCCCTCGAAGTTCACAAGGTTACAACAGGTATTCTTATGTTTATAATAATCCCATAACCTTAACTGATCCGAGTGGAAATTTTCCATGGTTGGCTTTTGCTATAGGGGCGATAATCGGAGGGGCTTCTTCAGGTATTCAATCGTATCAGGCTACGGGGAAAGTTGATTGGGGAAGCTTCGCTATTAATAGTGTTGTCGGAGGGTTTTCGGGAGCAACATTATCGACTGCGACAACAGCCGCATCCCTTCAAATTACTGCTTTTAAGAATGCAAGCATGGCCTTATTGAAATCAGCTGCCGCATTAAATTTGGGCTCACAAGTGATGGGTGCGGCTGGGTTAAGTGATGTTAGTAGAGGAATGGGTTTAGGCGCTCAATATTTAGGGTATGCTTTTGTAGGATTACATGTTGGTGTTGGTATCGCCAATTGGATTCACGATCCGAGATTTCAAACAGTACGAGTCGACGGTAGAGGAGTCGGGATTAAATGTGGTGATAAAATTGACATCAACGGAGTATTAACCCCTTTAAATAAGACAGAAGGATTTAAAGAAAATGCGATAGAATGGGCAACAAAAGATGGGGCAAATGTTCTTGCCTATAATCCAACTTCAAGTTCTATTGCTGACCTAACAGAATCACTTTTAGAGACAATAACTGGTACTGGTTCTATTGAACGACAAGCAATAGGTGGCTTAAGTGGACTTACTGGCATTAAGCTTGCTGGTTTTAGCCAGGGAGGAATCATTGCCTCAAATGTCTCTTTGGGTTTGGGTTTGTTAGATCAACGTAATGTATTAAGCCAGCTAGGAGTGGGATCAACTCAAATCAGCCAAATTAGAGTCGCTTTGAGTGGAGCAATTGGTGGAGGACTGAGTTTTGGGAATGGAACCATTACTTACGGGACAGGAAGTATGTGGGATTTTTCAAATGCCTTAGGTCCGAATATTAATCCAAAAAACTTTTTAGGAGGTGTAGTTGGTCTAGGAATTACACCATTGGGTGTATCTCAACATCGCTGGCCTTACTAAGAGAAAAGGAGTTTCTTAGAATGCGCTGTAAATTTTACAACATATATCTTTTTTTATTTTTATCGTTTTTTTTCACTAGCTGTGGAGCCCTTTCTTATCATGTGGATTCTGTAAATAAGTGGAGTGAATTAATAGAAAAAACTAGACATGAGTATGAAGGAAAATATATTGCTAAACCAAAAGAAAAACTTATTGAGGATTTTGGGGAGCCAAGGGCAAGAAAAAATAATGAATATGTGCGCGGTCAGTTTTGTGATGAGCAGTGGTATTACAATCTTTCAGGGGGCAGTTTTAAGGAATGGAATTCTCAACCTGGAAAAGCTGTCTGGTTCTGTGTAGAAAATGACGTAGTTAAAGCCATTGATGTTTTTTGAGAAGGTACCTGGCACCAAATGGTGACAGGTAAGGTATGACGAAGAAGAATTAAAAGGTTAGGTGTCCCCAAAAAGTGCCTGCACTTTCCTTAGGAATAGGCTTTAAACACCGTACTTCTTATTAATATGAAACGATTGAAATTGTTAATTTTATTCTTCCTAGAAAGTAGCAGACGCTTTAGCTAACTATCGATGGAATCAATAGATATGAAAAAAATACGGGTGGTGAAACAACGTGTCGACTTCTACGAGGAAACATTTAATTTGTAAATCCTTGCGGAAGAGAAGGTTTGCTAAAGCGTCTTGCAATCGTTTTCAATTTAGCTAACATGGTAGGAGCTCCAAAACCGGGATACAGTCTAAATCTAGGCGATCCTATCGGGGTCTTTGGAACGCCGAATCCTGTTATGATCGGCATATATGGAGCATTAGGTATTCCAACTTTAGCGACATTTCATAATACAAATTATTATCCAAACATGAATACGGGTTATTGATTATGCTAAGAAAAAATATCTTTTTGTTTTTTATAGTTTGCTTTTTAGTATCAAGTTGTGGTTGGTTAGGGATATTAGACACAAATCCTTATGATGATAATCCGGCGGATGATCAAGAGTATCGCGAGCAGCATATTGAGCAAATTCGTCAGGAATTGTTGGGTTTGTCCAAAGAAGAAGTACTGAAAAGATTAGGAAACCCTTCATGGACTAATCAATTGGGTAATAATTATCAAATGGTTCCAAAATTCAGAGAAAATCAATATGTTTTTGATGGAGTTAAAAAATGCCGCATGTCAGAATGTGGACCTATATTTGCGGATGAAAGTCTGGCCTATGGATGGGAAAGAAGAACGAGTAGATACTATAGTCAATACGGCTTCGGGGTATTTTTAAAGGATGGACTCGTTGTGGCTGTTGAATAACTTGGTCAGAGAAGGGGTCTGACCCCTTCTTTTTCTTTTCTTTTCACTAAACGAAAGGAGGTTAATAATATAGTTATATAAGAGTAATTATGGGTAATTATGGGTAAATAAGAGTAAGCCTTATTTCGCGCTCCCCAACATCTCCGACAATACTCATGGAGCTATCCAGAGATTATTCAGCATATGTTACGACAACACAGGAAGGAGCACGGTATGAAAGTTTTAAAGATCATTTTGATCACCATCGGATTTTTTCTCACCAGTTTCAATCATCCCAGTCACGCCTTAATCCTTATTAACGAATTCTTAGCTGACCCGTCATCGGATATTTCAGGCGATGCTAATCACGATGGAATTCGTTCCAGCAGTGATGACGAGTTTATCGAGCTTGTCAATACAAGCGACCAGGACTTTGATTTAGTGGGATGGTCGCTCTATGATGCCACATCCCGAAGGCATTTGTTCCCAACCAATTCTTTGATTCCGGCCTATAAATTTTTTGTTGTTTTTGGTGGGGGAGACCCGCAATTGCCAGGAATTAATTTTCAAACAGCGTCAACAGGTACGCTTTCTTTAAATAATACGTTGGATTCAATATTTCTTTATGATTCCTGGGGATCGCTGATCGATTCGGTAACTTTTGGTGCGGAAGGGAATTTGGATTCATCGCTTACTCGATATCCGGATGGGGAGGGCCAGGATTTTCTTTTGCATACGAGCCTTTCGCAAGCGAATGGAGCAAAATATTCTCCCGGATTGACCGTAGAAGGGGAGACTGAGTTACCCCAAGCATCGTCCGTGGGCGCAACATCTGTTCCTGAGGTATCTTCGATACTTTATTTTAGTCTGATGGGATTTATGGTTTGGCGAAGAAAGAATTCTATTAATTTGACTTTGTAAATGTGTACACATTATGGTACACTTCTCTCGGGAGGGAAAAATGATGATCCATACAATAACAGTCCGAGAGTTAAGACCAAAATTGTCTGAAGTGTTAAAATCTGTCCATGAAGGATTTGAACGATATGTGATTACCCGGCGAGGACATCCGGAGGCTATTATGCTCAGCGTATTAGATTACGAAAGTCTTTTAGAAACAATCGAAATTCAATCAGATAAACCTTTGATGAAAAGAATTCGAAAAGCCGAAAACGACCTTCATAAGGGCCAAGGGATCGATTTAGAAACAATCAAAAAGGAATTGAAGATTGTATAAGATCATCTTGTTGCCAGCGGCTGAAAAATTTTATAGAAAATTATTTAAATCTGACCGCCTACAATTTCAACGCCTTCATCTTGCCCTCGAGCGATTAAAATCATCCCCTCGTGTGGGAAAACCTTTAACGGATAAACTGAAAGGGAAATATTCATTGAGGGTTGGGGTCTATCGGATGATCTATTCGATCGAGGAAAAATTGATTACGGTTTATATCTTGGATATTGGTCATAGGAAGGAAATTTATCGGTAGGCCGCCTTGATGCAAAATAGGGCCTAAAAAAGTTTCTTTCCCATTGACATTTGTTGGGGCGATGGTTAGGATATTGGCAAAAAGGAAACCATGCCGAATTTTTGGAAAAAAATTACAGGACTATTCCAAGGGGAAAAGCCGCCGGATGACCTCTTGGCCGGGAAAACGATTCTTACGGTCGACGATGAACCCAGCCAGCGTCATTTTATTGAATCGATTCTTGTCAAAAAAGGCGCTCGGGTTTTGACGGCTGAAAACGGCACGATGGGGCTTCAAATCGCGCGTCGAGAAAAGCCCAATCTGATCCTTTTAGATTTATGCCTTCCGGATATCAACGGCAAACAAATTTGCCAAACCCTCAAAAATGACCTTCAAACCAAAGGCATTCCCATTATTTTTTTAACAGGTTCTAGCAAGCCTGGGGATGTGATCGAAGAATACGATGTTGGCGCAGAACTGCATCTCGCCAAACCCATCAATGCCAAAGAACTTGTTGACCAAGTTTTTGTGACGTTAAGCGAGAAATCTTATCCGTCTTAGGATGAAAATCCCTTCCCGTGAAGTCATCGGTATCTTCTTTTTTGTTATCTTTAATATTTGTCTATTCATTTACGCGAATAATGTCCCCATCTATTGGCAGCAGGGGGAAGTGACCCAGCACAGGGTCTTTTGGTCAATTAATAGTGAAGACGACTGGACCTTTCATCTCGGGTTGACCAAAGAGGATTTGTTAAAGCCGTTTCATTCCTACCGAGTGGAAGGTCTTTGTCAGTCGGGGGTCGCGTTTCGTACTCGATTTGTTTCTTATTTTACCGAAATGTTAACATATAAGTTTTGGCAATACTTAGGTTGCATGCTTTTTCGCGATTATTCCCTGATATTTTGGCATGTCCTTAATACTTTTCTTTTAGGTCTTTTAATTTTCCATCTAACAAAGAGTAGGGAAGCTGCTCTTTGTTCATCGTTCGCGTTCCTTAACTCGGGTATTGCCTTAGCCACGTTGCTTTTTCCTTTTCGGAATGCCAAAATATTGGTAATGACATTTTTTTTGTTGGCTTGGATTATTTTGATGAGGGGGCCGAAAAAATTCTGCGAAGAAAATCCATTGCGTCTAACATTATTTTTCGTCGTGATAGGTTTAGGTTTGCTCACCGATGAGATCTTTTTCTATTTATTGCCGATTTTCCCTATTTATATCGGAATTCGAGATGGCTATAAAACCTTGTTTCATCCTCGCGTGGTAGGGACAATGATTATTTTTCTTGTTGGAATGGGATTCCTTTTTATGTGGCTTGTGAAAATGGCACAAAGATATGATCAAATTCAATTGGGATTTGTCGCACAAAAAGAATTCTTTAATGATTTATTGTCTTATTTTTCACAACCCGTCAGAATGTTGCGGGATATTGGTAAAGCTTTTACAGGTTATTTTTTAAGGCGAAATTTTGGGTTTTGGGACTTGTCATTTTGGGGACAAGCGGCTTATTTATCATTTTTTGTCATTTTGGCCGGATTAGCCAGGTTGAGCTCTTCCCGTGTATTAAAAACTCTAGCGGTCACTCTTATTGGTGTTTTGATTGTCAAATCTTTACTGCTGGCACATTCCAGCGGCGTTCACCCAATCTTTATGCCCGAGGATACTTTTTTCCCAAGTTTATTTTTCTTTAGTTATTATTATCCCTATTGTGAAGATTTATTAATTTGGCTTTTATTAGGAATTTTATTAAGTGGCAGTCGTTTTTATCGTCTTCGTTGGGTAGGGGTATTCTTTTTAATAACAATCATTGGAGTCTCAAATGTTTTTCATTTGCAAAAAGGGCCGAAAGATGGATTGGTTTTTCATGGCTGGCATCAGCCCCAGTTACAGGGGATGATGAAAAGCATCTTAACGGCCAAGAAAGAATCCCATCAAAAAAAGAATCAACCCATCTATTTGTCGTTTCCTAGCGGGGAAGGGAGGTTGTATTTTTCTAAAAATGATCCTGGGCAACAGCGTTTTGATTATCTATTTAGCTCCATCATCCCTGTCAATTTTTTAAGATTAATTCGTGATGGGACGGTTATTATTTCTTTAGAAAATATTAAAGACAATCAAAATAAAACCGTGATTTCGTTTTCTGAAATATTGATGGCTAATTGTTTCTTTGATGTCCCAACCGGGACGAAAATTGATTTAAGGCGGTTGAAGAAAACACAAAAATCTTTGACTCCCAAAGTTGTTTTAACTCAACAGCAAAAAGTTTTCACTGAAACATTGGCAGAAAAAGGGGCAAGAGTTGTTTTTTTTGTCAAAGGGATGTCGCAGGTTTCTTGCCAAATGAACGAGAAGACCTTTCAGGGCGAACAATTTTATGGGGATTCCTATCAGCTCTTTTCGGTGCCGATCCCCCAGGACATTTCGGGTGAGTTAACCATGAAAATTGGACTCAAGTCTATGGGTCGGTCTAATGTTTATTTGGTCGGACCTTATGTGAGCGATGAATAAATTCGTGGAACAAGGATATTTAAGGGCGAGCCAATGGCGGATATACCGCCATTGGCTCGCCCTTATTTTAGCTGCCGAAATTTTGATGCTGATTTTTAATCAGTATTTGGTCGGTATTTATCTTGGGATTTCCGCTTTATTTCTAGGAGCAGGGGTTTTTCGCATGGTTGGCCTCTACCCCGGCGAAGGTGAACCGCTTATTTTGGATTTTTCTGCTGTAATCTTGGCACTTATGTTTGCCGTTTTTGCCTACTACGGAGCTCATACTCCCTGGCGATTTTTCATCATTTTGTGTTCCTCATTGATCGTGGTCCCGCATTTTATTTATATCATTCGTTACAAATGAAATGGTCTTTCCCTGATTTCTTCTGCGGCTTGAATTGATTGACATTTAAAGCCTTACATTTATAATTACTATTAATATTTAAAGGATTTCTTTTCTAATGAAAGATTATGAAATTTTAGATCATACGGCTGATTTCTGTGTCCGGGTGACAGGGGATGATTTAAAATCAGTTTTTGTGAAGGCGGCTTGGGCCATGTTTGATATTATTGCCCCCGAATGTAATATCCCGCCAACAGCCATCCAAAGGACCTTTCCGGTTAATCTTACCGTCGACACAAAAGAAAAAACTGAACTTTTGGTCGTGTGGTTGTCCCACTTGCTTTTTTTATCGGAGAGTCAAGGTGCGATCTTTACTGAATTTGTTATGGAAAAATTAAATGACGGATGTTTGACCGCCCAAGTTGCCGGATACCCACGCAAGTATTTTTCACTCGAGCGGGAAATTAAGGCCGTGACTTATCACGGTCTAAAAATATTCCAAGAAAATAATCAATTGAAATCAGAAATCATTTTCGATGTTTGATGAAAAGGAAAGCATGAGTTCTTCAAGTGTTTCTATCCCGTTAGAGAAATTGGATGACAATCGTTTTTGCATCCCAAAATCTTTTTGTAAAGATATGCGTGTGGCGGGGATGATTTATGCGAATGAGAAATTGTTGAAAGACATCTTGAAGGATAAAGCTCTTGAACAAGTCGTGAATGTGGCAACTCTTCCTGGGATCGTTGGTTATTCCATGGCGATGCCGGATATCCATTGGGGCTATGGTTTTCCGATCGGAGGTGTGGCGGCCACAGACATCAAGGGAGGAGGAGTCATTTCTCCCGGAGGAGTTGGTTTTGATATCAATTGTGGGGTGCGTCTTATTCGTAGTGATTTTAAAGTTGAGGAAATCCAAAAATATTTGAAGGATTTAGTGAATGCGTTCTTTCGTGATGTACCTTCCGGAGTCGGCTCAACAAGCGATCTTCGTTTAGATAAAAATAGTGAAAAACAGCTTCTCGTGAAAGGAGCCCAATGGGTTGTCTCGAAAGGGTTCGGGACCAAAGATGACCTTGATGCGACGGAAGATTTTGGCGCGATTCCTGATGCGAATCCGGATGTGGTCTCTGACCGTGCCTACCAAAGGGGACGGGAGCAAATCGGGACATTGGGCTCAGGGAATCACTTTTTGGAATTGCAAGTTGTCGAGGAAATTTTTGATGAGCGAGTCGGAAATAATTTTGGCCTATTTCCGGGTCAAGTCATGATCATGATTCATTGTGGTTCGCGCGGATTAGGGTATCAAATTTGTGAGGATTATTGCCGGGATATGATGCCGTGTTTACAAAAATATGCGATTCAGGTTCCGGATCGTCAATTGGTTTGCGCTCCCGTTGATTCCGTCGAAGGCCAGTCTTATTTAGGGGCCATGCGTTGCGCGGCCAATTATGCGTGGGCCAACCGCCAATATATTATGCATTCGGTCCGTGAGTCGTTTCAAAGAATTTTTAAAAAAAGCTGGCAAAGTATGGGATTAAGATTAATTTATGATGTAGCCCATAATATTGCTAAAATAGAAACTCATGAAATAAATGGGCAAAAGAAGCGTTTATGCGTTCACCGCAAAGGTGCCACCCGGGCGTTTCCACCGGGACACCCGGATTTACCGGAACATTTTAAGCAAACCGGACAACCTGTCATTGTTCCGGGAGACATGGGGCGTCATTCCTATTTGATGGTCGGAACAGAATCCTCGCGGGAATCCTGGTATTCGTGTTGTCATGGGGCGGGGCGGGTCATGTCGCGTTCGCAGGCCATGAAAAAGTTTAATGCGCATGATCTTTTGAAAGATTTTGAATCCAAGGGGATTGTTGTTCAGGCCCATTCAAAAGCGACCTTGACAGAAGAAGCCCCCGGTGTTTATAAAGATGTGACAGATGTGGTTGACGTTGTTCATAACGCAGGATTAGCAAAAAAAGTTTGTCGTTTAAAACCGTTAGGAGTCGTTAAGGGATAATGCCAACTTTCAGGCCACAGGCTTCATGCCTCAGGCTAGAAAATTCAAAATTCGAATCCGGAGACTTGCAGCCTGAAGCCCAGTCTTATTTTTTCTAAACTATGAAAGAGAGATACTATGTTAGATCTAAAATTTATCCGTGAAAATTTAGAGCTTGTGAAAAAAGGCGTTGCGGCCAAAAATGTCAAAATTGATTTTGATGCCCTCATGGATTTGGACCAAGATCGTCGGAAGATTCAATTCGAAATTGATGAATTGCGCAGTCAGATCAATGCGGCGAACGATGAAATGAGCTGGCTGATTAAGGAGAAAAAAGACACGAAAGAAAAAATCGCTTCTTTGAAAGCCATTTCCCAAAAAATTTCCGCTGCCGAGCCTTCTTTGAAAGAATTAGAAAATAAAATCAATTCCTTTGTAATGATGATTCCCAATATTCCGCACGAATCTGTTCCCGTGGGCAGCCCCGAACATAATAAGGTCGTCAGGACGTGGGGAGAAAAACCCAATTTAAAATTTAAACCCAAGAACCATATTGAACTTGCGGAATCGTTAGACATCATTGATTTTAAACGGGCCTCCAAGATTTCCGGATCAAATTTTATTGTCTATAAAAAAGCCGGAGCCCGGTTAGAACGCGCTCTTTGGACTTTTATGTTGGATTTGCATACGCAAAAACACGGGTTTATCGAAGTTTTTCCTCCGTATCTTGTGAACCGAGCTTCGATGACAGGGACGGGGCAACTTCCGAAAATGGAAGAGGATATGTATAAGTTGAAAGATGATGATTTGTTTTTGATACCGACGGCCGAAGTCCCCATCACCAATTTATTACGTGAAGAAGTTTTAAACGAGGAAGATTTACCCGTTTATTATACGGGATATTCTGCGTGTTTTAGGCGGGAAGCCGGTTCGTACGGAAAAGATACTCGAGGTCTAATGAGGGTCCATCAGTTTGATAAAGTTGAAATGGTTAAGTTTGTTAAACCCGGAACTTCGTATGATGAATTGGAAAAGCTTGTCGGGAATGCCGAAAAAGTTCTTCAATTATTGGAGTTGCCTTATAGGGTTGTCATGCTCGCGACCGGCGATTTGAGTTTTGCTTCGACCAAATGTTATGATTTGGAAGCGTATGCCTGCGGTGTTGATAAATGGCTTGAGGTTTCGAGCTGTTCCAATTTTGAAGATTTTCA
>CAZAPN010000043.1:0-10948 GCA_964487145.1 uncultured Planctomycetales bacterium
GTCGGCTTGGACTTATGCCGATTTCCGTCGAAGAGACGAAAGGAAAGAAAACAGAGAAATCCTTTTTTCTTTTACCAAAAATTTCGAGCAAAGAAGTCTATGCCTTTACGCGGCAATTAGCGAATCTCATTAAGGCGGGAATTCCTATCTTACGTTCACTTCAGATCCTCAGTGAGCAAGAAAACAATCCGTATTTTGGCGATATGATTCACAAGATGCAGCAGGAAATTAAGAACGGCCGTTCTTTTTCCGAAGCCCTTTCCGCTTATCCGAAAATATTCTCTTCGTTCTTCGTGGCCATGGTTCAGGTTGGAGAAGAAGGGGGGAATCTCAAGGAGATGCTGGTCCGACTGGCCGATTATCAAAAAAATCAACAGGAAATGTTTTCTAAAATTCGGGCAGCCCTGGCGTATCCTGTTTTGATGGCGATCCTGGGGGTTACTACCGTCATATTTCTTTTGACGTTCATTATGCCAAAAATTACCAAGCTTTTTTCTAATTTGGGAGAACAGCTTCCCCTGATTACCCGGGTTCTTATTGGGGTTAGTGATTTTATCCGTCACGGATGGTTAATCATCGGTTTACTTATTTTTATTCTCATCTTAGCCTTAAAAAGATGGAGCGAAACCTCTTTAGGAAAAGTTCAAGTCAGTCATTGGAAACTGCGCGCACTCCTTTGGGGTCCTTTGACGTTGAAAGTCGAAGTCGCCCGTTTTGCACGGACACTGGAATTATTGCTGAAAAGCGGGATTCCCTTAATTAAGGGCTTGCAGATCACCTCACCGGTTCTGAGTAACGAACTTATCAAACAAGAATTAGTCAAATGTCGGGAAAGCTTGGAGTCCGGATCTGCCATGGGCACAGCTTTAAGAAAGTCTGTTTATTTCCCTCATATGGTTGCCAACATGATTTCCGTCGGAGAAGAAACTGGGTCCCTTGAAACGACATTGCGGGATATCGCTGACATATATGAACAAGAGACCAATGAATCGATCAAAACCTTAACAAATCTTTTAGAGCCTCTGATGATTCTTGCGGTTGGTCTGATCGTCGGATTTATTGTGATTGCGATGTTATTACCCATTTTTCAGATTGATTTGGCGATACGTTAAATCGATGTCATTCCATGATGAGAAGATGTGTATTACTTTTTTTGGTTATCGGATGCTTTCTGTTTTTTCTTGGATCTGTGCAGGCTCAGAACTGGGAGAGTATCAAAGGAAAGCATTTTGTTGTTTATTATAGTCATAAGAAAGATGTGGCTTTGGTACGAACGATCCTTTGGAAATCGGAAGACTATTATTCCAAAATAGCCCAGCAGATTGGATATGCCCGGTATTCAAATTTTTGGACGTGGGACGAGAGGGTCAAAATTATTATTTTTCCCGACCAGAAAACGTTCATGAAAAGGACAGGTCAGCCTGGTTGGTCAACCGGATATGCGGACCGTGATTCAGAGCTTTTCCAATCGCGGGCAATTGTGACCTATAGCCAAGAGCAAGGTTTTTTGGACGGGGTCCTTCCCCATGAAATCAGTCATCTGATTCTAAAAGATTTTATTGGATTCGATAAGAATATTCCCCTGTGGTTTGAAGAAGGGGTTTCGCAGCTATGGGAACAAGGCCGACGCCAGGATGCCAGGCCTTTCATTAGGAAGCTGGTAACATCAGGGCGTTCGATTCCCTTGGAACGATTAAATCAGTTAGACATTCGTCAAGAGAAGCAATCGAACCGGATTGCCGTCTTTTATGCCCAAAGTGTCAGTCTGGTTGATTATTTGTTAAATGAGTATGGCGTTGATGCGTTCGCTCGGTTATGTCGCAATCTCAGGCAAGCAATGCCTATCGAGGAAGCTTTACAGTCAACGTATCCTAATATTTTCCGTTCCCTGAGAGAACTGGATGAAAAATGGAAAAGGTATTCTATCAGATAAGGGGGAATCATGAAGATAATTTTTGACAAGAGACATAATCATCAGGCCTTTACGTTGGTTGAGATTTTATTGGTGGTCGTTATTATCCTTTCCCTGTCCGCGATGGTTGTGCCTCGCCTGACGGGGCGTTCTGAACAAGCGAAAGTGGCGGCGGCCAAAGCTGACATTAATGCGCATATCGCAACGGCGCTCAAACTTTACGAGCTGGATAATGGTAATTTCCCGACGACAGCCCAAGGATTGGATGCCTTGTTGACAAGAGCGGTGACGAGCCCCATTCCCGCCAATTGGAACGGGCCGTATCTCGAACGTGATCCGATTGATCCCTGGGGAAATCCCTATGTTTATCGGTCTCCGGGAGAACACCGTTCGGATTATGACCTGTCGTCCAAGGGGAAAAGTGAGAGTAAAGACGATGATGATATCGCCAATTGGAAATGATAGACGTAAAAAAGCAGTGAAAGGAAAATGCGTTCAATCACACGGTTTGACATTAGTGGAAGTAATGTTGACTGTTGTGATCCTTGTTGCGGGGATTCTTGTGGTTTATCAGGTTTTTCTCCATACGTTATCGACCTTGCAATATCTGAACACCCGGATGTATGCCCAAAATCTTCTGATGAATAATGTTGAAGAATTTAAATTAGATTTTCAGAAAAATAATCAGATTTATTTTGGACCTCGCAATCTGGTTGAAAGAGTTTTGGTCGGAAACAAAATTGTTGATTTTCGGTATTTTTTGACATTTGCCCCTGTCCGTAGGATGAAGGATCTTTATCAGCTAGATGCGTCAGTGATCTGGAAAGAGGGAAGCCGTGATCAAGAGGTTTCTCAAACGGTTTTTTTAACGAAGCCATCGTCTTCATAATCGAGAGACAACATGCCATTACAGCAGAAAAAGTCTAGTCGTTCTTTTACCATGGTTGAGATCTTAATTGTCATTGCGATTTTCAGCATGATGGCCCTTGTTTTGTATCAATCATTATCGAATGGTCTTGCGGTCTGGCAGAGGGCTAATCAAAACGCGGCTGAAGAAGACGTTCTTTTATTCTTTGATCAATTATCACAAGATTTTAGAAATACATTGGTCTTTCGGGACATTCCATTTTTGGGAAGTGCGATTAACGTCATCTTTCCTACACAAGTCAGTTTTTTGGATGATGAAACGACAGGCGGGGACGGTAACTATCACAAAAAAATGGGAGTCGTGAATTATTATTATGACAAAAATCAAAAGGCGATTTGCCGAAAGACAGCGACTTTTGGCCAAGCGATGAACCATGAGTTTTCTTTGGAGAGAGTTTTGGTTAAGGGGGTGGACTCGGTAGATTTTTCATATTATTTTCCTGGGAATGATACCACTCAACCATGGCGTGACAAAGCCGAAAATCATATTCCCCCCTATGTCAAGGTGGCTGTTGAGTTCAGTTCCTCGAAAAAAAATAAGATTTTGACAAAAATGATCAATATTCCTGTGGGGCATTAGAAAAAGTGCAGATAACACTTCGTTTCAAAAAACAGTCTGGTACAATTTTAATAACCGCTTTATGGCTCTTAGCGTTATTGACTTTCTTTGCGGTTGAATTGGGCTTTGGTCTCCGTCAGAAGATTGCGCTGACCTCTCGTCTGGAAAAGAATGAACAGCTTCATTTTTTGGCAGAATCAGGAGTGAATAAGGCCATCGCCATATTAAACGAAGAATTAGAAAAGGGCGATTATATTTATTCCTTGAAGGCGAAGCAGCGATGGCATAATAATCCTGATGACTTTAAGGAGATTAACCTTGTGAGTGGAGTGTGTGATGTTAGCTATTCTTCTTTAGATGGTCGCGATGCCCGTGTCAATCAGCGTTATGGCTTTGTGGATGAAGCTTCAAAAATGAATATTAATATGGCGAATCTGGATGAGTTAAAAGTTCTTTTACAACAAGTTTTGGCCTTTGATGAAGGACAGGCCGAAGAATTAGCCCAAAATATTCTGGAATGGGAGGGACGTTTCAGTTTTCCCGAAGAGCAAAAAAGCGGAAAAACATATTACGCCAGTTTGAAACACCCCTATTCCTTGAGGTCTGCTCCTTTGGTCGTGATTGATGAGTTGAAACTTGTTAAGGGGATGGATGAAGAAAAATTTAAAAAATTATTACCGTTTGTTACCATTTATGAACATCGAGCGGTTAATATCAACACGGCATCAGAATATGTCCTGAACGCCATTGGCATCTCAGAGGGGTTGAGGGATAAAATTTTGCGCCTGAGGCGAGGGGGGGATGGCATCGATGGGACCAAAGATGATTTTATCTTTGCCGAAGTGGAAACCATTCCGCAAGACCTGGAACAATCCTTGGATTTATCCGACGATGAATATAATGAAGTCATGGTCCTGGTGAATGCACAGAAAATCAGGATTAATTCAAGGTTTTTTGCTATTCAGAGCACATCGCGCTTTATGAATTCCACTTTTCAAAAGCAGGTTTTTTGTGTTTATGACTCTGCTGAGAAAAAGAATGTTTATTGGCGAGAAATCTAATGGGTATTCTTAAAAAATCTCAAAATTATATTTTATTGACTTTGGATGACGAGCATTTGCGAGTCGCTTATCTCAAATCATCCGGAGTTGAGAAAGAAGTCGTTCAGGTCTTGAAAAGGGACATTCGGGGCATATCCGAAGAAGAATTGCCCAACACGATTCGTTCGACCTTGGATGGGATGGATATCAAAAACAGCTATGCCGTTTGTGTTATCCCGTCAAGTCTAACGACGATGAAGAATATCGAAATCCCTTCGCTTGATCCCCAGGAAATTCAGTCGATTGTCAACCTCCAGGCCGGACGACACACCCCGTATTCTCGAGAGGAAATCATTATTGGGTACATCAATATCGGGGTTTATCAGAGGAATTATAGCAAGATCCTCCTTGTGATCGCCAACCGCAGTGTTATTAAAAAGAAATTGGATATTCTGTCCTTGACCGGGCTTAGGATTGAAAAGGTTCTTTTTGCTCCTGAAACAACAGCCTGTTTTTATTCCTTGGTGTTAAACCTTTCCACGGCGGAAAATCCGATAGGTATTATTGATGTGGGGAGTGTCTCGACCGATTTTATTGTTTGTTTTAAAGACCGGGCTATTGCTTGCCGGAACATTCCTCTGGGAATGAGCCATTTGGTGGCCGAGGGACCCACGGGGCAAACAAAACTATTGGATGAGTTTAAAAAATCTGTTGAGTCCTATCGAAACGAAGACATCGAAAAAATGCCGGAAAGTTATATTTTGACGACGGACAATGACCAAATGAAAAATTTGCGTCCCGTCTTGCAAGAGGCTCTCGGGACCACGGTAAAAATCGTGCCGTATCTCGATAACATTAAAAATTTGAGTTCTGTCCGTAAGTCTATAACCGAAATCGGAGAAGAGTCTTTCCTTGATATCATCGCTCCTTCGATTGTTGATCATATGACACAGGTCGATCTTATCCCGGAGGAAATTAAAGCCGAACGTGCGATTCAGACACAAGGATTTGAGGTGTTAAAATCAGGGATTTTCTTGGTTATCATTTTTATTTTTGTCTGTGCGATCTTTTTGACTCAAATTTATTTTAAATCAAGTATCTTAAATAAATTGAAAACAAATTATCAAAAAGAATCCCAACAAGCTGAGATCCTAGAAAACATTTCTGCTAAGACCAGGCTCATCAAAGATTATCTTAACAATCGCATGGTGAGCTTAGAAACGATTAACGAGCTTTATAAAATTATTCCGGATGAGATTTACTTGAAGAGTTTTGAATTGGATGAAAAAGGGACGATCAACATTCAGGGGACTTCTGAGTCAATGTCTCTGGTCTTTTCCCTTGTCACGGCCTTGGAAGATTCCGAGCTTTTTAAAAATGTTAAGACTAAATCCACGACAGCCCAAAAAGAACGCGGAAAAGATGTCGCTGCTTTTGAGATTTCGTTTAAATTGGAGAACGCTCCAGAAGAGGAAGAGTTGAAAGGCGAGGTTCCCGAGGAAAAAACCAAAAAGACAGCAGAAGGCTCAGCTGAAAAAGCGAAAGAAGACAAATGATGACACGCAGGAAAATGACGCCAGGAGCAAAAAAGTGATTCAGAATTTTATCGCAAAACTGTCCCCTCAGGAAAAAAAGATTTTTTATATAACGGTGGCCTTTGTCCTTTTGGCTCTGTTTGACCGATTGTTTTTAGGACCTGTCAGTTCTAAGTTAAGGCAGTTGGACAAAGAGATTGACCAGGAGAACAATGTCATTAAGCGGAATCTTCGATTCCTCTCTTATAAAGATCGAATCTTGGATGAAAATAAATCATTTTCGAACTATTTGCCAGAAAAGATGCAAACAGAGGAGGAGATCATTGCTTCTTTCTTAAAAAAAATCGAGAACCTAGCGACGGAGGCAAAAATTAATCTGGTGAAAGTCACGCCCAATGATACTCAGCAAAAAAAAGGTTATATTGAATATTATGCCGATGTCGAATGCAATGGTCCATTGGATCGGATGGTAAATTTTATTCACTCTGTCGATTCTTCCGAAGATTTGGTCAAAATTGTGAAGATTATGGTTCTTCCTCAGCGGGCGTCGGCGAGCGAGGTCAGTTCGACCATGGTGGTTAAAAAGATTTTAATTGTTTCTGATGCGACTGAAGAGAATAAACGAATCGAAAAGAAGCTCAAGGATTCATCTTCCCCTTCAGTAACTGATCAGGATGAGTCCCCGGAGACCTCGAAAGAAAATAAGTCAAAAGAAAAAGAAACGGGTCCTTCCGCAGAAGTCAAAGGGCCTATTGTTTCCGAGTCTTCGAAAACAAAAGAAGGTTCTGAATCGGACAAAGAGTCGGGATCCCCGTCCATGGCTGGTGGGATGGCAGGAGATCCTTCTAAACCCCCATCTGATTCTAATCTGAAAACCACCCAAGGATCACCCCCCGTAGAAGCAGGTACTTCGCGGTCTACTCGATATCAGATGAGCGGTGGAAAGTCTTCAGGGAAAGAAGAGGATCCTAAGCAAAATAAGAATCAAGAAGAGGAAGCTCCTTTAAAGCAGAGTATTTGGGAAAAAATTCTTGGAAAACAAGGCATCAGCACTGACGGAGAGGACGATGAAGAAGAAACTGAGTAATCTGTTGATCCTTTTTCTTGTTGCTTCTGTGACCCTGTGTTTTGCCCAGGATCCGAAGCTCACAGATCCTGTTCAGAAAACCAAAGTTTTGTTTGAACAAGGAAATCAGTTCTATGCCCAAGGGAATTATGAAGAAGCGATTAAACTCTATGAAGAGGCGATTGATCTAAATCCAAATCTAGCTCCACTTTTTAATAATTTGGGGTTGGCCTATCGGGCTGTTGGTGCTGATCTCGAAGATGTTGCCTGGTATTTTCATGCCGCGATTGATATCGATCCGCAATATGCCGAATCCTATGATAATCTTGGTAAGGCGTATTATGGCATGGGGGATTTTGACAATGCGGAGTCTTATTGTAAAAAAGCATTAGAACTTAGGCCCAACTTCCCGGTCGCCGAATTATCTTTAGGCTGGATTTATTTGTTAGGAAGGTCTCGTCCGACGGATGCCATCCATCATTTTAAAAATATCGCTGAAAAATATAATATCGCTAATGCCTATTTTGGTCTAGGTTTAGCGTATTTTATGAATGGGGATCGGACGATGGTTTTAGAAATCATCACAAAGTTAAGGGAGATTAACCAAGATAAACTCGCGACCCAGCTAGAGGATATTTTCCGCGGACATCACTATGTCCCTGGAACGGAGCCTCCATTGGCAAGTCTTCCTCCGTCTCCGCAAGAACCACCGGGAAAAGTAGTGACCTCAGGACCCGGGGAGATTGGATTGGGCGAGATCCAGTCTTCGATTCAACCCGTTGAGGGGTCTTCGCGTATTCGACTGAAAGGAAAATTCTTTAATCTTAAAGAGAAAGAGTACCGCAAGCGTTCGACCACAACAATCCATGCGAATCCGCATCGTACGACACCCTAAAAGAGAATCAGGATCATTTTAGGGTTTCTCGTTCAAATCCTTCAAGAATTTAGCCCAGTTCACTTTGTAGACATAAATTTGATTTCGTCCTGTCAAGTCCGTTTCCCGGGCGAAGGGTTCAAAATATTCTAATCCGGCCCCTTCAAACAAGTATAACTTGACGAGGAGCGATTGGGCGAGCCGTGGATCCATCACGACCGTGGCATAATGATTTGATCGCTGAAAAAGGACGACGGCAAATTTGAGGTTGGAAGGGGAGAAATCTTTTTTTACAATTTTATTATCTTTCAAATAAACAAGACTTTGCGGAATTCCTTTGCCAAATTTTTCGGAAGCGATTTGGCATGTCATGGTTTCAAGATCGATTTGGATATTCTGTTCGAAAATTAAGGTGGTTCCTTTTGTGGCGATTTGGCCCAAGGTTTCGCTATAATTCCATGGTCCTCCGACAAGATCCCACAGGAATTTGATGAAGGCCTTGGTGTTCGGTCGTGGAATTTCTTTCATCTGTTGAGGATTATTATTGAGTTCTTCAATTTTTTTGAAATTCCATCTTCCCACAAAACTGAGTTCTAGATTTTTATCAAAGAGTTCACTGTAAATCAAACAATACGATGGGGGAGGTTCCCCATGGGTCAATGTTAAAAGTGTTTCGATCTGGTTCGCGTTAAGAAATTTTCCTAGGACCTGTCGATTTTCTTCAGGGCTTTCGACGACGATTCTTTTAATCAATTCAACCGCCGTCGATAGAGGAATATTTTGTTTTTGCAAATATTCAATGGCCTGGTTGGCATGACAGTTTAGCATCCGGAGCAATCCAACCGCGAATCGTTCGTTACTGCTTAAGAAAACATTCGCCAGCCAATAGGCCTGTGGATTATTGATCGTTGCTCCATCAAAGGTGACACGTCGTTCTGCCATGGACGTGATGAAATGTCCCGGAGGCCACCAGGTATTAACGACGCTGTCAGGGGGTGTCTTTGTTTTGATCTCTTGAAATATGTTATCCCATGTTTCGTTATAGATCGGTCTCCAGAGATACATCTCTTCATGAAGTTGCAGAATAGAGGGGGCCAGAATCAAGAGCCCAATGACAAGATGCGCCACAGGAAGAAATCCTTTTTGAGAGGCAATTGAAAATTTTTTAGAGATCAGTTTCTTAAATCCCTCTTGGGCCCAGTTTAATCCGGCGGTGAATAAGAGACTGAGCGGAATGAGAGTCAATAAAGCAAATCGCTGAGCCTTGAGTGTAATTAAGGCGGAAAAGAAAAGGAAAGTCAGGATAACAATAAAACGGAAGGTTTCCGTTCTCGTAAAACATTTCGTGATTCGTTTGACTCCGAAAATCAATCCTAAAAAAGCGAAAAGAAAGAAAAATAATCCTCCCGTCAATTTGCCGATTTCAATCAGAGAAGATTTTTTGAGCTCGCCGACACTGATATAAAGGTCCGGCCATAATGAGATCTGTGGCGTCATAAAATTTTTGAGTGCTTTCCATCCTTCTTGAAACAAAACAAAGAAATCTTTAAATCCAAAGTTAAGGCTGATACCGACCAGCATCATTAAAGATAGAGATCCTAAAAAAATGGCTATCTTGCCAGAGGTCCCCGTGTCTTTAAGAGTGACATGATTATAGAGGAGGATGAGGAGTCCAGAAATGACCAGGACACTAAAGGTATAAACCCAACCCTGCCAAAAGAAAGCATAAAGGGACATGACGCACGAGATCGCTAAGGCCCAAAGGAGGCTTTTCCTTATTGACGAGAGTTGTTCCATGGCAATAAAAAGAAAAGCCAAAATCATCAGCGGAAAGAAAATATTGTAGGGATCGTTGTCATACCATCCAAAGGCGCTCCGTTTGGCATAGATGGGAGATAAAAAAAGCATGGCAAGCGATAGTAGCGAGATAAATGTTGGGTATCCCATTTTTCGACAGATCATCAGGAAAGGAATCGTCGTGAGGATGATGATGAGGATCGGGGTAAAGCCGACAGCTTTCATCAAGGGGATGGAGGGTGAAAATACCAAGAGGAGGCGATACGTCAAAACGCCGACATAGGGATGAAGGTTAAATGGTTCCCAGTGGCCTTCTGGTGTTAACATCCGTTTGTTTAGATATTTGCTTCCCCGACGAGTATCGCTAATCCGACCGGTTTTAAGCACATTTTGGGTCAATTGGTAATAATAATAGGGATCCGCCTCTAGGAGAAAAGGCCCCGAAATATTTTCTGGGTTTTTTTGATCAATTTTTTTGGCCAGCCGATCGATCTCTTTACGGACTTTCAGCTTTTGATTTCTGAGATTTATATCGAAAGTGTCTTTCCCAAGGCGATTTTTTTCAAAAGGAGTTAGTCCATAGGATTTTAAATTGGCTTCCTTCAGGGATTCGGCCCGCAATTTTGTCAAAATGAGGACAGTGGCTTGTTCTTGGGCGTGGTCACTCGTATGATAAATGAGCGGGTAAAGTCGAAAGTAAATTCCGATGGCAACCACGATCAGATAACCCAATAATGCTATCAGAAATCTTTTTGTTTTGTTTAAATTCATTTTGTCCGGGATTCGTTTATGTAATCATTAAAATATTTGATGATTTGATTGCTGGAAATAGCAAAGCTAGAACGGTCTTTTTTTCTTTGCCCGGCGACCATAATCCCAATG
The DNA here is from genome assembly GCA_964487145.1 of uncultured Planctomycetales bacterium. GTDB lineage: Bacteria > Omnitrophota > Gorgyraeia > Zapsychrales > CAZAPN01 > CAZAPN01. The sequence continues at coordinate 10,593 of CAZAPN010000043.1, forward strand.
AGCTGTCCGCGTTTGTTTAACAGAGGCCCGCCACTGTCTCCGGGATAAAGATTCATGTTAATTTGGATAAGGTCGGGGGCTGCCCCGTTTGAGTTTTGTCCTTCCCGATGTGTCCCTAGACCAATAACTTTTCCGCCGGAGAGGGTCTCTTTTAAGAGGCTCGAGTTTCCCACCGTATAAACCTCATCGCGAAGTTCAACTTGATCAGAATTAGCGATAAAAATTGGTTTTAAGGGAAAGGGAACTGATATTTTTAGAAAAGCCAAATCACTCGATGGAAAAATTTTTATAATTTTAGCCGGAAATTCATTGTTATTGTGCAGTTGAACTTTGACATGATTACAATTCATTATAAT
>CAZAPN010000044.1:0-5315 GCA_964487145.1 uncultured Planctomycetales bacterium
TAATTTTAGTTCCGGCAAAGTCTCCCGTAAACATGGAATACTCCATAAAACTAAAATTTTTAACGGGATTTTCAATCTTCTTTAATAAACTATCCAAGCGTTCTTTGGGTCCGGGAACAATCGCATATTTCCCAACGTCCTGAGGACGCAGTTGAACCATGTGCATTAAATCCTGTCCCGTCAAATGAATTTCTTTTTTCATCGTCGACATTTTTTACCCTTCCTTTTTTAATAATTCTTTGTCAATTTTCCCGGCACGATTTCTTGGCAAAACATCCTTCACAACAATCTCCTGCGGGACTTTAAAGTGAGCCAAATGTTCTCTGGCAAAATATCGCAAGTCTTCGGGCTTTAAACTATCCTTTTCTTTTAAGACGACAAAGGCCTTAACCGCTTCTCCTCGGAGTTGATCCGGGATCCCAATCACGGCAACCTCGGCCACCCCTTCATGTTTATGCAAGGCCGTTTCAACTTCCGGGGCATAAACAATCTGACCTCCCACCTTAATCATTTCTTTCTTGCGTCCGACAATATATAAAAATCCTTCTTCATCAAATCGTCCCAAATCTCCCGTATGGAACCAACCGTTTCGTTTCATTTCTTTGGTGGTCTCCGGGTCTTTGTAGTATTCCTGCATCACAATCCATCCACGAATGACAATCTCTCCGATTTGCCCGACGGGCATTTCTTTGTCATTCTCATCAAAAATTTTGATTTCTGAAACCGGAGACGGTTTCCCGACACTTTCAATTCTGTCGCTATCCATCGGCGTTACGGTATTGGGAGGACACGTCTCCGTCATTCCCCATCCATTGAGGAATTTGGCATTCGGACAGTATTGATGGAATCGACGCAAAATCTCCGGAGAACTGGGTGCACCAAAAACGACAATCCAACGCAAACTTGATAAATCAAAATTTTCAATCCCTTTTAAGGTCAAAAGAGCCGTATACATCGGAGGAACGATATGAAAACAGGTGACTTTATACGCCTGAATATTTCTTAAGAATTCGATCGGATTAAATCGATCCATCAAAATCAAAGTAATACCAAAAACCAAACAGTTCTGAAGATAAACCAACCCACCACTATGGCTTAACGGTAAAGCGCAAAGCTTAACATCTTTGCTCGTCAAATCGACAAAATGTTTCATGGCCGTCGGGGTTCCTTCCAAATGTTTATAATTGAGAAGGATCCCCTTGGGCCTGCCGGTTGTTCCGGAGGTGTATAAAATCAAAGCCGGGTCAGTTTCGTGAACCGTAACACCCTCAAAGGTCACGGAGGCTTCGGTTACGATTTTTTCATAGGAAACACAATTTTGGTCGGCACAATAATAAAGAATAACTTTATCTAACGAAGGAACTCCCTTGCGAACATCTTCTAGAGAAACTTCTTCTTTCTTCAAAGTGATCATATATTTAGCTTCACAATGACTTAAACACGAAATGATTTCCTCGGTCTTTAACATATAATCCAAAGGAACAGCCACCGCGCCTAGGCAAAAACAAGCCAAATAGCTATAGACATATTCAGGGCAATTGGGAAGATAAATAGCAACTTTATCTGACTTTTTGACCCCCTGAACCCGCAAGGCATTGGCAAGCCGGAAAACATTATCCCTAAGCTCAAGGAAGCTGATCGGAGAGTCTTTGAAGATGACTGCTGGTTTTTGTGAGAACTCTTTTGCTCTATCCTCTAATAATTGCTTAACTTGCATTCGTCTCCTCCATACTAGTAAAATTTTACTAGTAGGATTTTATTACGGAAATCTTGTTTGTCAAGCAATAATATATTTTTTTACCACGAATAAACAACTATTGAATAGTTTCGATAAGGCGGGAGATTGACCGAATTTCGGCAGAAACCAAATCGAGTTCGTGCTCAAGAATAATCAGCAAGTGATTGGTGGAAGGAGAAATATTTTTCTTAAGATTTTCCAGATCGCGTTTGATACGGCTTAAAAAGATGACCCTCGCCCGCAACCGCTTATGCGCAATTTTCTTTTCGACATAAGGCAAAAAATACAAGGCGAGATCAATACTGAAATACGGGCGCTCGATCGAAAGAAAACTTTCCGTAACCAGGTGATAGAAAATTTTTTCTCCCTTGGGGGTAATACTATAAATAAATTTTTCTGGAAACTTCCCTTCCCTTCCGGTGTCCTTGTTGACGAGTCCCAATTGCTCCATCTTCTTCAAGGGATAGTAAATCGATTTAATATTTAGCCCGATGAAAGGAAAAAGTTCTTCATCAATTTTGCGTTTTATCTCATAGCCGTGTTTAGGCCCTTCCATCAGAAGGCCTAAAAATAAAAGTTCATGTTCGATCATGGGAAGAAGCCACTCTTAAGGCTGGTTGGTTTCCGTGTATTTTTCAGCAAGATGGGAAAACAGGATTTCGCTTGTCACCCGCTGTGCCTTGGAACTCAAAGAAACAATATCCAAACGGGTTTCTGTTTCCAAGTCCGAGAAGAAAACGCCGGCTTCTGTGGTATCAACACAACCGGGAATTTTCATGAGCACAATTAAATCTTTTCGTGCATCCTGTATAAAAACGGTCAGTTTTTGCTCTTGGGCGATTTTGATAACCTCATCGAAACATTCTTGATACCGGCATTGATAGGTTTTTTTGATGGCATCCACCCTTCGTTCTTCAAGAGCTTTGGTGGAAGAGCCCCAAATGACTTTGGAGGTTTCTTGAACGGAGGCACAACCAAAGACTAAAAAACTAAAAAGGAATAACGAAACGAAATAAATGTGTTTTCTCATAGTGCCCATTATAACAAAATCCCTTACGGTTTCAATGAAATTACCAAACCTTTTGTCCTTCAGACCTTTTTCGAATTACGCCAAATCCTTTCAAGACAACTTTTCCAACAAAGGGAACAAATATTCCTCTTCGATTTGTAATCGGGTTTGAATCTCTTTCGAGAAATCACTAAACTCTTTTGGAAAAGACCGAGATCCCATATCCCCCATTTCCCCTGAATATTTATCAAAAAAAATGAGGAATTTAACTTTAGCCTCTTTCAAATCATGCATTAAAAAATCAATCATCTTTGAGGCCTCCCGGTCAGAAAGATACGAAGACTCCAGCCAGTTCCACAACTCCTCATTTTGCTGGCTATAATGATTCAAAAGGGCTTCGCGAAAAGACCGTAAATTCGGTTTAACATCCATATAAGACCGGCTATTCATCATGACCTGATTGATCGCATCGATAATCGCTTGATGGTGAAGACGAAACCTTGAGATAACATTCGCGGCTTTCATTTTCTAATACGGAGGGATCCTATTGTCTGGATTTGGGATGTTGGCGACGAAAGATTTAAATGACCTCGGCTATTCTACCTTTTTCTTTTGTTTCGGCTGATAAAGGAGTTTCCACGGGTTGAGCTTGATATCGGCACTGAGCTCTTCGAGATTTCGGCCAGCTCCGTTTAAATGGAGAATAAGTTCATCAATCGAATTTTTATTGACAATCAGTCGTTCGTTGACATTATCGGTAATCGAGGCGATGTTGCCGATCGTCTTATCAATCGCCTGGCTGTTCACTTTCAAACGCTCATTGATATTGGCCGAGATCTCCTTTAAATTTGTGGCGATGGCATCCCCTTTCGCCATCAAACTTTCGAAATCAACCGGTTCATCCCCCACGATCACAGCCCCTGGCTGAATAAAAGGCTTCCCTTCGTCCCCCAAACTTAATTCAACATATTTTTCGCCCATCAATCCCATGTTTTTGACAGAGGCCTTAACCCCTTCTCTCAGCTTTGCGAAATCTTTGATCCAGACCGTCAACTCCATCTTGCTGACAGGTTCATAGATAATTTGAATATCCTTAACCATCCCGACCTCAAAACCATTCAGTCGGACCGGAGCGCTTTTTTCAACCCCATCAATGTCTTTAAATTGGACTTTGATTTCATATCCGGGAGAAAAAAAGTTAAAATTTCCAATTTGAAACGTCAACCACAATAGGCCGATGACAACCCCAAGAACCATAACCCCAATCTTCATCTCATTGTTGAATTTCATATTCAACTCCTTTTAAATTTTATCATGAGGACGTGAGTGCTTGTCCTTCGTCATGGTCCATAAAATTAATGGGGCCTTCGGTTTCCCCCCGGATGAATTGTTGGACCATTTTGTTCGAAGAATTTTTGATCTCCTGAGGGGTTCCGACTTCCAAAACCTGCCCCTTATGCAACATCGCAATCCGGTCCGCAATCCGAAAAACACTTTGCATTTCATGCGTGACGACGACCGACGTGATCAAAAGTTTATCACTCAAATCTAAGATGAGTTTGTCGATCACGGCTGCGACAATCGGATCCAAGCCCGCTGTGGGTTCATCATATAAAACAATCTCCGGATCCATGGCCAAAGCCCTGGCAAGGCCCACACGCTTGCGCATCCCGCCGGATAACATACTCGGCATCAAATGTTCAAATCCCCGCAGGCCTACAAGCCCCAGCTTCATCTTGACGATAATATTAATGATATTAGGATCCAGGTGAGTATGCTCTTTTAAGGGTAAACTTACATTTTCTTCAACATTTAAAGAATCCAAAAGCGCGGAAGACTGAAACGACATCCCGAATTTCTTTTTGATCTGTTCTATTTCGTTTAGCGGAAGCTTGGTCAATTCTTTGTCCCCGATGAAAACCTGGCCTTGATCCGGAGGGATCGCGCCGATGATCAAACGCAAAAGCGTACTTTTTCCGCAGCCCGACCCTCCCATCACAACAAACGTCTCTCCTTGATAAATGTCGAGATTAACACCGTTGAGGATTTTGCGCCCATCAAAGGATTTATGTAAATTCCGAACTGAAATCGCTATCTTTTTATCTTGCATGGCCAAATGATTTTTAAAAATCACATATTTGAAAAAAAGTAAATACCCGTCAAAACACAATCCGCCAAAATAATTAAAATGAAGCTCGTGACGACACTGATGGTCGTGGATTTTCCAACCCCAACAGCGCCACCCTTCGTTTTAAACCCCTGATAACATCCGACCATCGTGATAATGACCGCAAAAACAAATGATTTTGACAATCCTGTATACACATCTTTAATGGTCAAATATTTTAAGGCGGTTTGAATGAACAAAGCCGAATTAATTTTTAGACTATAAACGCCAACCAGATAGCCGCCGAAGACCCCTGAAAAATTCCCGATAATGGTCAAAGACGGTAACATGACGAATAAAGCCAATAATTTCGGCGCAGCAAGAAAACGGATGGGATTTATCGCCATTGTCTCCAGGGCTTCAATCTGTTCGCTGACCTTCATGGAGCCGATTTCAGCGGT
>CAZAPN010000044.1:5325-7668 GCA_964487145.1 uncultured Planctomycetales bacterium
ATCGCAGCACCAATACGTCCCGCTAAAACAAGGGACGTCAAGACAGGCCCTAATTCCCTGCACAAAGAAACGCTCACCAAGCTCGCCACATAAATGACAGCTCCCATTTTAGAAAGCTGATAAGCGGATTGCATGGCTAAGACAACACCCGTAAAAAAATTAACAAAGAAGACAATCACAATCGATTTAATCCCCATAAAAACCATTTGCTCGAAGACATGGGGTCGATTCATCGGCTTTTGCTTAAAAGGCCCCGCGACGATCCAGTAAAAAGTTTCACCACACAATTTGAAAAACTCGATAAAAATCATCCAACCCGACAGTACAGAACGGCCTATCTTTTCTAAAAATCTGAGCATGCTTCCCATCCCTTTAATGTTAAAGAATCAATCAGTAGCCACAACGTCTTGTTGTGTCTGATAAATTTTAAAAAGCTTGTCCAGTTTAGTTATCTCAAAAAGATTTTTGATCTTCTCGGACATCTCCACAAGATATAAATTTCCCTGATATTTCGCGAGTCGCTGGAGCATCTCAATTAAAGTCGCCAAGCCCGAACTGTCCAAATAAGTCACCTTTTCAAAATTGACAATAATATCCAAAACCTTTTTCTGAATCAACTGATCGAAGACACGGCGGACTTGGGGAGACGAATTGAGATCCACATCGCCTTCTAAGTTTAAAACTGTAAACCGACCAACATGAGACTCTAAAATATTCATGGCTCCCTCCTGATTAGGGAATCTTTTTAATCATATGGATGCACCGCCCGTTTCCTGTATAGGTGACTTTGTCCATAAATTTCCGGATCAGAAAAATCCCTCGTCCGGATGGCTTCTTTAAATTTTCCTCCAGCGTGGGATCGGGTGGGCGATCGTAATCGAATCCCTGCCCTTCATCACAAACTACAATTTCAATAAGGCCAGATTTCGGCAAAATGTCGACATTCACGTTCAACGTAGGGTTATTTTTATTTCCGTGTTTAACGGCATTGATAAAGGCTTCTTCAAAACACAAACGAATTTGAAATAAAACAGATTCGCTGAGTTTCAAACTCCCTAAAAAATCAACAACTGTTTGACTGGCCTCTCGAACAAGTTTTAAATCGGCAGGAAATTTGAACATGCCCTTAAAAGTTAATATAAATTAAAGACCGCATTTAAAATGTCATGGCGTCCAATAATACCGACTAACTTGCCATCGGTCACGACCGGAAAAGAATGAATCCGTAAATCAAGCGATAAATTCACGATCTCTTCCAATGAGGTGGTCGGAGATACCGATAAAACATTCGGGGACATCACATCTTTGACTTTAAAATGTTCTCCGTGAAGAAGCTTGCGGTAAAAGACACTGCTATTTTGATAACGAAAGGCGTTGTCCACCACTCGAAATAAATCCGTAACGGTGACGATCCCGACAATATTGTTTTGGTCATTTACGACCGGGATCCCACTCACGCGATCCCTCAACATCAGGTGAGCCGCATCGCGAACCAAGGTATTCTCTTTAACGGTCACAACAATCGTGGACATGAGATCTTCGGCACGAAGGGATTTGGAAGACGATTGATTCTTTAAATCTTCAGCCATAATTAAGATTTGAAAAGATGTTGTTGCCTGGGCTATTTTCCCAAAGACATCATCTGACGTCGCAAATCGGTCAATTCGTCTTCAAGACGCTGGGCTGTCTCAAATTTAACCTTATAATCCGCGCAAATTCGCTCTAAGCCCATGGTCTGCGCACGACTCTTTAAGAGTTCACGCTGAAGGACTTTTTCTTTCTCGAGCAGAAATGTGTTGAGTTCCTTCAATTTTAAAATATCTTCCGTGACTTGAGGCTTTGATTTCAGGGCATCATTCTCTGATTTTAATTTCTCAAGCAAATCTTGCGATTCTTTCAGGCGGGTTTCATTGTCCCGGCGCAAAGAAGAAATTTCGGACTGAAGCTTCAAAATAATCTGCTTATTATTTTCCTCCATGACCTGAAGAGAATTTTTATCTTTATTGAGGCTCTCCACCAAAGTCTCTAGCTCTTGAAGCTTGGCCTTCCCTTCCCCTTGTCGATCTGATTGAAGCTTAAGAATAATTTGCTTATTGCTCTCATCCATCGCCTGCAAAGAAATATTTTCTTTTTTTAAACTCTGGACAACGGCTTCTAATTCTTCCATCGTAGCTGTTGCTTTACTTTGCTGAGCTGTCAATTGTTCTTCTAATTGAGCCGCCTTTTGTTTTAAAGACGATAGATTTTCTTGCGCTTTTTCCTCGTTTTGACGAAGGCTTTCCATTGCTTGATTCAGTTCTTTTTCTTTATCCGCGGATTCCCCTTTCAAAAGCGCTATTTGGG
>CAZAPN010000044.1:7678-10878 GCA_964487145.1 uncultured Planctomycetales bacterium
GGACTCCAGACCCTGAGCTTTTTGAGACTGGACTTTTAATTCATTAACTAAATTTTCTTTTTCTTTCTTTAAGGTCTCGACTAATTCCACCGCCCCTTGAGCCTGCTCACTGGCCTTTTGCTTCACCGCGGCAGCATCCGCTTCGAGCTGTTTGATTTTGGCCTCATAATTTTGTTTATCTTTCTCGAATGAAGTACTCTGTGACTTGATGCTGTCCAGGGATGCCGTGAGCTTCAGTAACTCTTCATCTTTGGCATCTAATAATTGGCGGTAATTGATCTGATTCTTTTCAAACTCAGCCCGATATTTCCCTTCATTGGCCTTCAGGGTTTCAATGCTTTTTAAAGCAGCATCTAATTCTGCCCGAACGGCTAAAGAATCTTTTTTGGCCTTATCCTCGGACTGTTGCAAGGTTACAAGGGTTTTCTTAATGGATTCAAATTCGGCCCGAGGGACTACAGATGTTGAGGAAGGGATCGAAAGGTAACCGCGAAAGATATAAAAGACTCCTGCGACAAAAAGGATAACACCAATAATACTTAATAAAATGATGATCATAATTTTAATTCCCGATTGTCGTCTATACGATACTTGTTACGTTTAGTATACTCCTGAATCTCTATGGGCGGAAACCTTTTCATAAATTCTTCACGAAACGTCTTGAAATGAGGTTTTGATCAAGCCTCAAAAGAATTAAAGATGCCCTTTGGTCTTAAGATATTTCACATAATCTTGAACCGCATCCTCCAACTCTGTGAAAGGCTTTTCATACCCCGCGTTCCGTAATTTTTGCATATTCGCCTGGGTGAAATACTGATACCGCGGACGGATGCTTTCTGGCATTTCAACATATTTAATATTGACCTTTTTCCCGGCTGCCCTGAACAAGGCCTTGGCTAAATCATTCCAGGTTCGAGCTTTGCCGGTTCCGACATTATAAATGCCCGTAATCTGCGGGCGATAAAAAAAGAACATGACCACATCGACCGCGTCTTTGACATAGACAAAATCCCGTTTCTGCTCACCATCAGCATAGTCAGCCCTGTAAGACTTAAAGAGAACCATCTTCCCTTCCTTAACAACGCGATCATAAGCTTTAGCAATGACGCTTCGCATTTCCCCTTTATGGTATTCATTCGGCCCAAAAACGTTAAAAAATTTCAAACCCACAAATTTCTTGTCAAGCCCCCGATGGAGAACCCATAAATCGAATTTTTGTTTAGATTCTCCATAGAGATTTAAGGGTTGGCACCGACGGGTTGTGGCATCATCATCGCTATAGCCTTCAGAACCATCCCCGTAAGTCGCGGCGGAACTGGCATAAATCAATCTTGAATTGTGTTTTAAACACCACTCGGCTAAACGGCAGGAGTACTGAAAATTATTTTCTTCGTAATATTTGGCATCCTGCAGCGTTGTGGAACTGCAGGCCCCCATGTGAATCACGGTATCAATTTTCGCATCAAGCTTGTCTGCCACAACAAGCTTTAAGAATTCACCTTTGTCGTAATATTTGACGTATTTTTTATCTATTAAGTTTTTCTTCTTAAGGTCATCATCCATGCAATCGACTAAAATCAGATCTTCACGCCCAATCGCATTCAGAATAGATAAAATACAACTCCCGATAAAACCTGCAGCCCCAGTTAAAACAATCATATGAATTAACCTTTGATGAGATTAAATATTATTTAAGATTTCTTTCCCGATTTGGCGTCCTAATTCATATCCCCACGAATTAAAATCAACGGTTTGTTTCTTTTGCACCTCTGGCACACGAAAATGGAGAATTAAGCCATTCGTCTTTTCATCCCTCATCTTTCCAGAGACCTCAAGGGAAGAACTCTTCTGGCCAGGGATCCAATTTTTCACTCCATTTGTTTTTTCAAAACGGGTAATATGGCCGCTTAAAATCATATCTGCTTTTTTAGCATCTTCCGGGGAAATAATCACCCAAGGGATCGATCCTTCCTTCAAGCATTCCGTCAAGCCCTTGACAAGCATGAGAGCAATCTTATTGACCTCAGTATTCGCTTCAACGCCTTGCCCCGGAACAAAAGGAACGATATAAAGAGAACCTCCCTCTCTAAGGCGTTTTGGGTCAACAACTTTGACATAATTTTCTGTAGAAATGTCAGTTGCGATAATTGATTTCTGACTCCGACTAAAGGAAAATAATTTCGAAGAACACCCGGATAAAACGCAGGAAGTGATCAAAAAGAGGCTTAAAAAAACCAAAAAATCTTTTTTCTGATTCAAGGCAACCATCCAAAGGACTTTTAAAAGTTGTCAAAAAAATGATTATTAATATAAGGTATTATATAAGGGGAGATAGTGATTTGCAAAAATAAATTAATTTAATTATAGGGACTTTAGGGGGGTCTGAATTTTAAGGTGAGTCTCAATATCTTGATAGATTTTGACAAGATCAGGTTCTTTGGTCGGATGGCATAATAAATATCCTTGTCCCGCATCAACGCCTAAACTTGTCAATATCTCTAAATCCTCCTTCTTTTCAATCCCTTCCGCAACCGTGATGAGTTTATTTTCTTTACAAAACGACACAATGAATTTAATGATACTTTGCTTAAACGGATCATTTTTAATGTTATAAACAATGTGGTTATCGATCTTGACCACGTTGGGTCGTGTCGTCACAATCGATTCGAGGCTCGCATAACCGCCACCCAGATCGTCAATCGCGATTCCAAAACCATAATCTTTATAATACTGAAGTCGCTCACAGAACATTTTGAAGTCAGTAATCGCTGACCGTTCTGTGATTTCAATAACAATATCTTCGGGTTTAAAATTTGTTTCTTCAAAGACAGAACGAATGCGGTAAAATTCAGGGCTTTCCATAAGATAAGGATTGCAGTTCAAAAAAATCTTTCCCGCTTTAGGCGGCACCCGAATGGTTTTGAGCGCTTTTTTCCAAGCCATCATTTCCAGTTCAGAATACATCCCAAAGTTAAGGGCTGTTTTGAATAAGACTTCGGGATTGGCTAAAATACTGTCGGTCGGGGGACGGCTGAGGACTTCTAATCCTAAAACCTCAAAAGACTTTAATGAAAAAATAGGCTGATAAAACGGGGTGATGTTCTCTCCTTCAATAATACGTCTTAATTCCAAAAGAACGGGTTGTTTGTCTGAGAAATGGTCATCCAAAAATGACCGTCGACGCAAAACGGCATCAATCC